>NZ_JBICKA010000044.1:0-103900 GCF_043103635.1 Pseudomonas sp. yb_9
CCTAAACTTGGCTCAGCAATCTCAAATGACTATGTGATTTCTCGCATGGCCACTTGTGATGCTGATAATCTTTTTGACTACCAGTCCTTACTCACAAGCACCCACACGAATTGCTTGATTCGATTTGTTAAAGAGCGTTTGGTTAAGAGCTTTTCGTCTCAACCGAGGCGCGCATTCTACGCCTTCCTCATTTGCTGTCAAGCGTTTATTTTGAAGTTTTTTACCACCGCTTTCTTTCGAAAGCCAACAACTTCAAACACTTACCGCTTGCCCCGAAGCGTTCATCGCTGCGAGGAGGCGAATAATACGCGCTTTGAAATCAGAGTCAACACCTTGATCTGAAAAAACTTTCCGCGCGTGTTTTACCCCCACCTGGCAACTAATGAGAGCGCCACGGATCTGTAGAGAAACACCCCCCACGGAGCGTAGCGGCCATGAGCGATGCGCAAAGCGAGAAAACCCCGGGCCTGTCTGCAGATGAAGAGCAGGAGGTCAGCCACAACCAACCGCCCCGGGCGGCAGTGCTGCACGAGATGATCCGCTACCAGGGCGATCAGGAACTCGAACGTACCCTAGCCGCGTTGTGGTGGTCGGCACTGGCCGCCGGCCTGTCCATGGGGCTGTCGCTGATGGCCATGGGGCTGTTCTACGCACGCCTGCCGGAAGGAGAGAGTGCCCAGGTGGTCGCCAGCATCGGCTACAGCGCCGGCTTCCTCGCCGTGATCCTGGCGCGCCAGCAACTGTTTACCGAGAACACCCTCACCGCCGTGCTGCCCGTCATGACCTCCCCCACCCTGGCCAACTTCGGTCGCCTGCTGCGCCTGTGGGGTGTGGTGTTGCTCGGCAACCTGGCCGGCACCCTGCTAGTGGCCTGGGTCATGCTGGAGCTGCCGATATTCGACAGCAAGACGGACGTGGCTTTTCTGGAGATTGGCCGCAAGGTCATGAAGAACGACCTGAGCCAGATGTTCGCCAAAGGCATCGTGTCAGGCTGGATGATCGCCACCATGGTTTGGATGATCCCGTCCATGGAGCACGCCAAGGTCTGGATCATCCTGATGATCACCTACCTGATGGCCCTCGGCGATTTCACCCATATAGTAGTGGGCTCCGTCGAGGTGTCCTATCTGGTGTGGGCCGGCGAAGAAACCTGGCGCAGCTTCTGGCTGGAATTCGCCTTGCCGACCCTGGCAGGCAACATTATTGGTGGCAGCTTCATTTTTGCCCTGATCAGCCATGCCCAGGTACGCAGCGACAGTGGCAAGCCACCCTCGCAACTGCTGAAAGACGACCAAGCCCCGCGCCGGCGCAGCAAGGATGACCACAACTGAAGCTCAGCGTGCCGCCATCGTGCGCTCTTTGGCGTGGCCCCGCTGACGCACAGGCCGTGGCTGCCACCAGTTCTGCCCGGCATGCGGTGAGTCAAGGCTGACCGCTCGCCCATCTGCGGCGTGCTCAAGCGCACCTGGACCTGGTTGGCCAGCGTCAGTATGCGTTCGAAAGGCTCCTGCCAGCCGTGGGTAGACAGGTCGAACGTACCGTTATGAATCGGCAGCATCCAGCGCCCGCGCAAATCCAGGTGGGCCTGCAGGCTCTGCTCCGGCTGCATGTGTACGTTGGGCCAGACGACGTTGTAGGCGCCGGTTTCGATCAAGGTCAGGTCGAACGGCCCGAAACGCTCGCCTATCTGCTTGAAACCGTCGAAGTACCCGGTATCGCCACTGAAGAACACCCGCACATCGTCATCGATGATCACCCAGGACGCCCACAGCGTCCGGTTGCTGTCCAGCAGCCCGCGCCCGGAAAAGTGCTGTGAGGCTGATCAGGGTGGCCGGTCGGGTTTGCGGGGGCTTGCGCACGAACAGGTACTTGAGCCCGATGCGCAGCTTTTTCAGCACCCCATCCTGCGGCAACGATGCCTGGTTGTGAAAACGCCCATCCCGCTGTGGCGCCGGCTCGCCGGCTGCGTTGGCCAAAGGGATCATCAGCAACACTCCGAGCAACAGAAAAGCCTTCATGCTACCCCACAGTGATCAGATCAACCGTGAATTGGCTTCTAAGGTCATTTTTCGCCGATGAAACACTGTTCAACAATATTCATGCGCGTTATGCGATAAACGGTACCCCGATAGAATAGCGATGAACACGATGGACAACCGCAGCGGCAAAGGCCTTTCATTCGTCAAGCGCATCTATCTGCCGCGTGTCATCGGCCTAGGCATCGGTCTGTTCAGTGTCATGGCGGCCATTGCGCCGCTGTCTCCCCCCACCTGGGCATGGCTGCTGGTGCTGTTCAACGGGTTGCTGTGGCCGCACATGGCCTACCTGTGGGCAAGCCGCTCGGCGATGCCCTACCAGGCAGAGCAGCGCAACCTGCTACTGGACTCGCTGATGTGCGGGTTCTGGACTGCCGCCATGCATTTCAACCCGCTCCCCAGCGTGACGGTCCTTTCCATGATGACCATGAACAACGTCGCAGCCGGCGGCAAGCGCATGGTTTTTCGTGGGCTGCTGGCCCAGTTGGCCGGCATGCTTGTCTCCATCCTGCTGCTTGGCCCCGGCCTGCAGCTGACCGCCACCCCCCTGCAGGTGTACGCCTGCCTGCCAATGCTGACGCTGTACCCGCTGGTCCTGGGCTGGGTGTGCTACCAGTTGGCGATCAAACTGGCTGACCACAAGCGCCGGCTGAGCGCCCTGAGCCTCACCGACAGCCTGACCGGGCTGCTTAACCATGGCGCGTGGAAAGACCTGCTACTGCTGAAGTTCCAGGGCTGTAAACAACAGCAGGGGCACGCGGTCATCGCCCTGATCGACATCGACCATTTCAAGACCATCAACGATACCTTCGGCCACGTGGTCGGCGACTGTGTGCTGCGCCAGCTGAGCGCAGAGCTGCGCCGTAATCTGCGCGAAGGCGACCAGGCCGGGCGTTATGGCGGCGACGAGTTTTGTGTGATGCTGCCGGACACCAGCGAGGCCCAGGCTTGCCAGGCCATGGAGCGCCTGCGCGAACGGGTCGCCAACTACCGCAACCCACAGTTGCCGCACCTGCGCATCAGCCTGAGCATCGGCCTGTCCCCCTTCGAAGCCACCCTGGAGTCACCCGAGCACTGGCTCGACCAGGCAGACAAGGCGCTTTACACCGCCAAGCACGCAGGCCGCGACCAGGTCAATTTTGCCCGTGGCGAGGCTTCTACGCTCAAGCTGGCCTATCCTGATTGAACCTCCTTCCTGACTGCCTGGCGGGAGGCTGCCTGAAGGAGCCGCTGACGCATGGCCAGGACTGCCAAACTCCACCCCGCCAGCCCCACACCGCGCTTTCACGTGCGCCGCCTGATTGCCGGTTTCAGTGCAATTTTCGGCTTGGCCTGCCTGGTTACGCTGGGCGCACTGTTCAACATCGCCGCCACCCTTGATCACCAGGAACGTCAGCGTAGCGCCTTCCATGCGAACCAGGCGCTGCAGCAGCGACTGATCGCCTCGCGCCAGTTCTTGTCCAGCTATGCCGTGTGGGATGCTGCCTTCGAACACCTGGCGGGCCAGGTAGACTGGAAATGGGCCTATGAAGAAAAGAATGTAGGCGAGTCGCTGTACAGCGCCAGCGGCTACGAAGGGGTGTTCGTTGTAGAGGACAGCCGCACCACCTACGCGCTATTCAAGGGACAGCCCAGCCAGGCAGGTGCCAACACCTATATAGACGCGCCCCTGCAGCCGATCATCGACCAGGCCCGCGCCGCGGCCGTGCCACGGAAACAGACCACCCGTTACGTGCTGTTCAACGGCTGGCCGGCCGTGCTGACTGCCGCCGCTGTTCGACCGGACCGCGATGTCACTGAAAGTGAGGTACGCCAGGCCCCGGTGATGCTGTTCATCGACCAGCTTACCGAAGACAAGCTGACGCGGCTGGGCACCGGCGCCGGCCTTACCGGCATGCATGTGGACAAGGACAACAGGGGTGAGCACGGCCACTTGCGCATCGAGCTGGGCGATACCGGCTACCACTTGGCCTGGAACAGCCCGCTGCCCGGGCGCCAGCTGCTGTGGGCGGTCTTGCCGCCACTGGTAGGCGCGCTGCTGATGCTTGGCTTGATCATGCTGTACCTGTTCCGCCTCACCCTGCGCAGCTCGCGGGCAATCGGCCTTACACTCACTCACCTGCAACAGAGCAACCAGGCGCTGGAAGCCAGCGAGCAGCGTTTTCGCGCGGTGGCCGAATCGGCATCTGACTGGATCTGGGAAACCGACCGGCAACAACGCCTGACCTACCTGTCGCAACGCTTTGCCAACGTCACCGGCTACCCCGTGGACGACTGGCTGGGCCAACCGCTCAACCAGTTGCTGGCCTGCGATACCACCCCGCTCTCGCCTTGGCTGGACGCCCTGACCAGCGCCGACCCACAACAGTTGGCCAATTTGCGCTGTACCTACCGCGACCAGAATGGCCAAAACCGCTACTGCAGGATTTCGGCCCGCGCCATCTGGTATGACGACAAGCCCAGCGGCTTTCGCGGCACCGCCAGCGACATCACCGACGAAGTCGACGCCCACGCGCGCATTCAGCACCTGTCGTTGCACGACCCACTGACCGGCCTGGCCAACCGCAACAAGCTCGCCAGGCACCTGGAGCAAGCCCTGCTGCGTGGCACCGACTCGCCACCCTTGAGCCTGCTGCTGCTGGACCTCGACAACTTCAAACCGATCAACGACTCGCTCGGCCATGCTGCCGGGGATGCCGTGCTGCAAGAGGTGGCGACGCGGCTGCGCGATACCACCCGCGACGGTGACCTGGTAGCGCGTCTGGGCGGCGACGAGTTCATCGTGGTGCTAAGCGGCATGGACAACCGCAACGAAATCGACCGTTTCTGCGCGCGCCTGATCAGCCTGCTGCAACAACCCATCACCTTCGACAGCCAACCCCTGCATGTCGGTGCCAGTATTGGCGTCGCCCAAACCCGCACCCAGGGTTTCGATGCGGGCGAATTGATCCGTTGCGCCGACATTGCCCTGTACCAGGCCAAAGCCGATGGCAAGAATACCTGGCGCTACTTCGCTGCCGAGATGAACCAGCAGATCCAGTACCGCCGCCAGTTGGAAAACGACCTGCGCCGGGCCCTGCGCAATCAGGAGTTCGAGCTGCATTATCAGCCGCGCTACCGCCTCAGCGACCGACGTATCGTAGCGGTCGAAGCCTTGCTTCGCTGGCAGCACCCGCAGGAAGGGTTGCTGGGGCCGGACACGTTCATCCCGTTGGCCGAGCAAAGCGACATCATCGTCGCGCTGGGCCGCTGGGTGCTACGCGAGGCTTGCCGCACAGCCCATGACTGGCCAGCCGACATTCTGGTTTCGGTGAATCTGTCGCCCGCGCAGTTCCTGCGCAGCGACGTGGTAGCCGACGTGCGTGAAATCCTGCTGGAAACCGCCTTCCCGGCCCAGCGCCTGGAGCTGGAAATTACCGAGAACGTGATGCTCAACGACATCGAAGGCGCGCTGGGCACCATGCTGTCGCTCAAGGAGCTGGGCGTGCGCCTGAACATGGATGATTTCGGCACGGGTTACTCATCGCTGGGCTACCTGCGCACCTACCCGTTCGACAGCATCAAGATAGACAAGCGCTTCATCAGTGGCCTGAACAACAACGGCGGCAGCGACCGAGCGGTGGTTCAGGCCATCATCAACCTGGGCGAAGCGATGGGGTTGACGGTGACTGCCGAAGGCGTCGAAAGCGAACAGCAGCTCAAAGCCTTGGAGAACGACCGGTGTCACGAAGTGCAGGGCTACTACATGAGCCGGCCAGTGGACAGGGCCGAGCTGGAGGCGTTGCTACACCCTACATCCCAAGGCAACACACAGTCTCTGTAGGCGCGGGTTTACCCGCGAACACCGGCAAAGCCGGTGCCATACACCGGGTTGGGTTCTCGTGGGCAAGCCAGCTCCTGCAGGGGGCATCAGGGCTGTTGCAGGCTGCGCTCGGCCACGATCTCTGGCAGGTCCTGGCGGCGCAGGTAAGCACGCAGAGGCTCACCAATATTCAAGCGGTCATCCACATGCTGCTCCAGCAACAGCGCCAGCCGCTCACGACACAACGCCATGCGCTGCCCTTGCTCGGGCCGCCAGACAAACTCGTTGCACGGAGTAATGCTGTCGTCGGCCACGTCCATGCCGAACGAATCCTCGGAAAAACGCACAATATGGACACCACGCTTGCCATGAAAACCGACAAAGCCCTTGAGCTGGTCGGCAGCGTTGCAGATGTCCTGGGAAGTGATGGCCATGACGTAACCTCGCAATGATATCGGAAGATACGCACGCCTGGCGGGGGATGGGTCGCCTCTACCGGGCAACTCGCAAGCCGCAGCCTAACGCAGGTGCGCATGAACGCGCCATGGTTTTCAGCGCTCACCGCTCAGGGTGTAGGGTTGGAGCTACTGCCGACCCCGGTCCTCATGCACCTGCACACTGGCCGTCATCCCCGCACTCAGGGTCACCCCTTCCGGCACCTGGTCCAGACGAATCCTTACCGGTATGCGCTGGGCCAGGCGCACCCAGTTGAAGGTAGGCTCCACTTCCGGCAGCAGTTGGCTGTCCGGGTTGCTGTTGCGGTCGGTAATACCGCGGCTGATGCTCTCCACCTGCCCTTGCATCGGCTCACCCGCCCCCATCAGCCAGACTTTCACGTTATCCCCCACACGAATACGTGGCAGCTTGGTTTCCTCGAAGTACGCCTGGATATAGAAGGTTGAATCATCCACCAGGGCCATGACCGCTTCCCCGGTGTTCACATAGTTGCCTTCGGCCAGACGCAGGTTGGTGATATGCCCGCTGCGCGGCGCCCGCACTTCACTGCGCGCGAGGTTGATCCTGGCCACCTGCAACTGCGCCTCGGCTTCGTGCAACTCGCCACGGGCGATGGCCGCATTGATCTGGGCGTTTTCACGCAACTCGGCACTGATCGCCTCGGGCCCCAAGGCCGTGCGCCGGGCGGCTTCGCGTTCGCGCAGGCGCAACTGCTGGGCGCGGGTCTCGGTCACGGCGCTGGCCTGGTCGAACGCGGCCTGGAAGCGCTCACGGTCGATACTCATCAACAGGTCGCCCGCCTTGACCTGCTGGTTGTCATGGACCTTGAGTCCGCGTACCCAGCCGGACACGTCAGGCGCAATCACCACCACATCGGCGCGCACACGGGCGTCGCGGGTCCAGGGGGTAAGCATGTAGTACTGCCACAGCTGGTAGCCGGCCAACACGGCCAAGGCCACCACACACAGCGTCACCAAGGTACGTACGGCCGCACGCATCGAAACACTCCTTCATAAAGGCCCCAGCAGGCGTACCACCAGGAACAACACACAAACGAACAGCGCCGCATCAAACAGCGCCTCATGCCAGATCCAGCGCCCCAGCGGCGTGGCCTGCACCACCAGGCGCAACAGGCCGGTGAGCAGCAGCGCCAGCAACACATAAAGCAGAAACGGGCTGAGCAGCACGCCGCCCACTTCCCATTCACGTAACCCCATGGGCTTCCTCCTGCCAGCGGCACCACTTGCCCCAGCTTTTTTGCAGTTGCAGCACCGCACCTTCAGCCAGCCGCAACGGGTCGCTGGCAGGCAGCCGGCGCAGGGCAGCGATGAATTGCTCACTGGCGGTGTCCAGGCGCTGCCCGCGCCCGGCGGCAGGCCCTTTGGCCAGTACCGCCTCTACCTGTTGCAGGTACTCGCGCTCGGCACGCCCCAAGGGGGCCTGGGCGACCGCCAGGCACATGCGCAGGTGTACCAGTTCATCACCAATGTCCAGCCCATGCAGGCCGTCGTCCCAGCGCTTGCGCTCGTCTTCCGGTAATTCACTGGCATGCCGCGCCAGTTGCATCAGGCGGTCAGCCATCCGCCCGCCAAACCAGCTGTCGGCCCCACGCAGGTCGCGCCGGGTCAGGCGCACCAGGTCGCTCTGGGTGGCTGCGCGCAGTCGCCGGCCCAGCCAGGCCGGGTGGCGGAACACCAGCAAACGAAAGGCCATGACCGCTGCAGACACCCCCACCAACATGGCCAACGCACTGTTCAGCATGGACGCCACACCGAACTGCATGGCGTTGAGCGGCGACACCAACACGATGAAGTGCAGGCAATAGGAGGTGGCCGTGGCCCCGGTACGGGGGTGGGCCATGCCCAGCGCGCCAAGAAACAGCGGCACACCCATGGCAAGGCACAGCATGGCGAAGCTGCTCCATTGCGGCAGCACAATTTGCCCGACCAGAAACGCAGCAGGTATGGCCAGGAAAATCCCGCGCAAAAAACTCAAGCCAATCTGCGCGCCGTTCTCACGGCTGGCGAACAGGCTACAGACTACGCAGGTCAGCACCAGGCCACCCGGCGCCGAAGGCCAGGCCGTGGCCAGCCAGAACCCGCTCATTACCAGAAAGGCCAGCGCACTGCGCGAACCAAACAGCAAGGCCAGCGACCAGTCGCGGTGCGCAGCCAGGCCTTGGGACACATCCTTGGGCGCCCTGCCCGCCTCCACATCCTCCAGCGCCTGGCCGGCAGCCATAGCGTAATCCAGCAGCAGGGCCATGCGCGCCAGGCAGAAGTGCTCCGCCGAACTGATCTGCTCATCGTGTGCGGCATCCCAGATACGTTGGCGCAACAGCAACAGGCCGGGCGTGTCGGGTTTGCCCAACAGTGTGCGCACGTCGTGCAACCAGGGCGCCAGGTGCTCAGCCTCCCGCTCATCCAGTTGCCGCCACTGACGGCGCACCGAACGGGAGATGCGCAACAGCACCATCAGCTTCTGGCTGAGCCCACGAATGGCACGGGCACGCTGCCGGCCACGGTTGCCTTCGAACCAGGCATGTTCGCGCTGGCTGTCGATGGCCACGATACGTCCCAGGCTTTCCAGCAAGCCTTTGCGCGCCTCGTCCTCGCCACCCAGCATGGCACTGGCGGCTTGCAGACCGTTCTGCCAGGCCTGTCGGGCCTGCCCGCCCAGTTGCTGTTCCACGCGCATGGGCCAGAGCAAGGCACTGCTGGCGGTGGCGCAGAAAATACCCAGGCAGATCTCGGTGCAGCGCGCCACCGCCTGGTCGAACACCTGCAGTGGGTGGTCGATGGCCGGCAAGGCGATGATGGCGGCGGTGTAGCCGGCCAGCACGAAGGCATAGGCCCAGGCGCTACGCAGTTGGGTAGAGGCGGCGGTGCACAGGGCCAGCCAAAGGGCCAGGGTGAGCAGAAACAAACCTGGGGTCTGCGAAAACAGGCCAATGAACAGCACCGACATGACGGTGCCAACCAAGGTACCCGCCAGCCGCGCCAGGCCCTTCTGCACCACCATGCCCGACAGCGGCTGGGCGACGATGAAAGCGGTCATCAGTGCCCATGCCGGTTGCTCCAGGCCCCAACGCATCGCCAGCCACAACGCCAGGCCACCCCCGAGCAGGGTCTTGAGGGCGAACTTGAGGGCGAGGCTGCTGGGGGCGAACAGGGCCTGGAAGGTAATGGGCACGAAGCGGACCTTGCGGGGATGGTCTTGTAGAAAAGATAGACAATGGCGAGCAGGATAAAGCGGAAATGAATAATTAGCTAGCTAATCATCTTTATCGACGTGCAGCCAAAGCACACATCCCAGGCAAAAAAATGGGCGACCGAAGTCGCCCTAAATGCCTTGCGTGCTCGTGTACCCGGAAGGTCAGCGCGGCTTGCGCTTGTTCGAGTCCTTCCAGATGAAAATGCCCAGACCGGCAAAGAAGGCAAACATCAACCCGACCGTTACCACACCGGCGATAACCACGTTGTCGAAGAACATGCTGGTCTCCCCATTCGTTTGCCGTTGTCCGATGGGTGCAAGGTAACCAATGTGGCGGGGGGAAAAATTGATCGGGATCAATGGTGCCCGAGGCCGGGCACGCGAGGCGGGTGCAGGGTTGACCTGCGTCAAATTTCAGCGCTTCTTCGGCTTGCTCTTGGGTTTCTTTTTCTTGCTGCTGTTCAACGGCAGGGCCTGCTCGAATGCGTTGCGCATGTCGTTCAGGCGCTTTTCCTTGAGGTCGTGGACGCGCTTGGCGCGTTCGGCATCGAAATCGATGAGGTTGTCTTGGCTCATGGGTGGGCTCGACGATCAACTGAGACTTGCATGATGAGGCCAGCCGCAGGTGCTGACCAGCCCCCTGTCAGACTTCGATGTCCACCAGCAGCCCCTGGCGTACGTGTTCGCCCATCAACGGGGCCACCGGCACGGTGTTGTCGGCGTTGACCTCATCACCGGGCATGGCACTGTAGCGTTCCTGATCGCCCTTCTGCCTGCGTTGCTGCTGGCGACGCTGCTCATCGCGCAGCAACAGTGCCTGCTCTTGCGGGTCACGCTGGTGCTTGAGGTCGATGGCACTTTCGCCGGACGCAGGCTGCGTCGGCACCACCGGTTTGATGTCGGGGGTGGGTTTGACCGGGTCCTGTTGCGAGGTCACCGGGGCGGCACTGAGCGGAATGATCGGCGGCAGCATGGACGTTCTCCTGTGCCCCTGTATCGGCAGGTGCGGGTTTACCTTGATGTCATGGACAACATTTACTCGGTTTCGTCGCCAGGCTCGTCGTCATCTGGCGGGCTGGCTTCGCTCCAGGGCCGCTTGTAAACCTGCTGCCAGACTGCGTCCATATGGTCGCGCAATACCTGCGGCGCGGTTTTCAGCGACGCACTGTCCTCGCGCTCGCCACCGACCGGTTCCTCGCCCGCCGGGGTGATCAGCGACTGGCCGGTAATGGTGTAGCTGGCCTGCCCTTCGCGCATCTCGATGGCGATGTCGTGGGGGTCGATACCGCCGCCACAGAAGGCATGACTGGCTACCGTCACCTCGGCGACACCGTCCTTGTTCAAGTCGCTGACATCACTGACGTCGGTGTAGAAGTCGACGTCCAGGTCCAGCCCCGGGCAGGTGGTTTCCTGTTCGATCTGCCAACGCGCCTTGAATGCATCGCTTTCGGCAGTGCGCCCGTACAAGGTGGCCTTGAGTACCACCTTGTCCACTTCCTGTTCGCTTTCCGGGTCACTGGCCTGGCCATCGCTGCGGCTCAGTACCAGCAGGCCTTCACCGTCGCGGTCACGGTAGTGCACGCTCTTGATCGGTGTCTGGACGCCTAGCACTTCAAGCTGTTCCATCGGAATGGGGGGCAAGGTCTCGAAATTCTTCTGCTCGCAGGCACTCAGCAGCAGCAGGCTGCCCACGGCCATGGAAGCGCTCATCCAGCGGTGCTTGGCAGACATATAGAAGCGGTGCCCTCGTCGGCTGCGCAGTGCGAGGCGATGAAACAGCTAGACTGACTTACTTCCTGTTGTCGTTCGACACCTTTCGGTGCGTTCGCACTTTGGTCTGACCGGCCGATCCGTTAACATAATCGGCTTTTTCATCGCGGGAGTTCAGGCAGTATGGCGCAGCAGTATCAACCGGGGCAACGCTGGATCAGCGACAGCGAAGCCGAGCTCGGCCTGGGTACCATCCTGGCGCAGGATGGCCGCCTGTTGACCGTGCTTTACCCGGCCACTGGCGACACCCGCCAGTATTCCCTGCGCAATGCGCCGTTGACCCGCGTGCGTTTCTCGCCCGGTGACCAGATCACCCACTTCGAGGGCTGGAAGCTGACCGTGCGCGAGGTCGAGGACATCGACGGGCTCATGGTGTACCACGGCCTGGACGGGCAGAACCAGCCGCGTACCCTGCCAGAAACCCAGCTGTCGAACTTCATCCAGTTCCGCCTGGCCAGCGACCGCCTGTTCGCCGGGCAGATCGACCCACTGTCTTGGTTCAGCCTGCGCTACAACACCCTGCAGCACACCAGCAAGCAGATGCAGTCGGCACTGTGGGGCCTGGGCGGCTGCCGCGCGCAACCGATCGCCCACCAATTGCACATCGCCCGCGAAGTCGCCGACCGCAGCGCCCCGCGCGTATTGCTGGCCGACGAAGTGGGCCTGGGCAAAACCATCGAGGCTGGCCTGGTGATTCACCGCCAGTTGCTGTCGGGCCGTGCCAGCCGCGTACTGATCCTGGTACCGGAAAACCTCCAGCACCAGTGGCTGGTGGAAATGCGCCGCCGCTTCAACCTGCAGGTAGCCCTGTTCGATGCTGAACGTTTCATCGAGAGCGACGCCAGCAACCCGTTCGAGGACGCCCAGCTGGCGCTGGTTGCCCTGGAGTGGCTGGTCGACGACGAAAAGGCCCAGGATGCGCTGTTTGCTGCCGGTTGGGACCTGATGGTGGTCGACGAAGCGCACCACCTGGTCTGGCACGAAGATCAGGTCAGCGCCGAATATGGCCTGGTCGAGCAACTGGCCCAGGTGATCCCGGGCGTGCTGCTGCTCACCGCCACCCCAGAGCAGCTTGGCCAGGACAGCCACTTTGCCCGCTTGCGCCTGCTCGACCCCAACCGTTTCCACGACCTGGCCGCCTTCCGTGCCGAGAGCGAGCACTATCGCCCGGTCGCCGAAGCCGTACAGGAACTGCTCGACGAGGGCCGCCTGTCGCCCAAGGCGCACGCCACCATCCAGGGCTTCCTGGGTGCCGAAGGCGAAGCCCTGCTGGCCGCAGTCAGCGACGGCGATACCCAGGCCAGCGCGCGCCTGATCCGTGAGCTGCTCGACCGCCACGGCACCGGCCGCGTGCTGTTCCGTAACACCCGCGCGGCGATCCAGGGCTTCCCTGAGCGCCAGCTGCACCCCTACCCACTGGCCACGCCCGAGCAATACCGCGAGCTGCCGGCTGGCGAACACGCCGAGCTGTACCCGGAAGTGGCCTTCCAGGCCCAGGGTGAGGTAGCCGACGACGAACGCTGGTGGCGTTTCGATCCGCGCGTCGACTGGCTGATCGATACCCTGAAGATGCTCAAGCGCACCAAAGTGCTGGTGATCTGCGCCCACGCCGAGACCGCCATGGACCTGGAAGACGCCCTGCGCGTGCGCTCCGGCATCCCGGCGTCGGTGTTCCATGAAGGCATGAGCATTCTCGAACGCGACCGTGCCGCCGCCTACTTCGCCGACGAAGAATTCGGTGCTCAGGTGCTGATCTGCTCCGAGATCGGCAGCGAAGGCCGTAACTTCCAGTTCGCCCACCATCTGGTGATGTTCGACCTGCCAGCGCACCCCGACCTGCTCGAACAGCGCATCGGCCGCCTGGACCGGATCGGCCAGAAGCACACGATCCAGCTGCACATCCCGTACCTGCAGGACAGCCCGCAAGAGCGCCTGTTCCAGTGGTACCACGAAGGCCTCAACGCCTTCCTCAACACCTGCCCGACCGGCAACGCCCTGCAACACCAGTTTGGCCCGCGCCTGTTGCCGCTGCTCGAAAGTGGCGAGAGCAAGGCCTGGGATACGCTGGTGGCCGATGCCCGCAGCGAGCGCGAACGCCTGGAAGCCGAACTGCATACTGGCCGCGACCGCCTGCTGGAGCTCAACTCTGGCGGCGATGGCGAGGGCCAGGCGCTGGTCGAGGCCATTCTTGAACAGGACGACCAGTTCGCCCTGCCGATCTACATGGAAACCCTGTTCGACGCCTTTGGCATCGACAGCGAAGACCATTCCGAGAATGCCCTGATCCTCAAGCCAAGCGAGAAGATGCTCGACGCCAGCTTCCCGCTGGGCGACGACGAAGGTGTGACCATCACCTACGACCGTGGCCAGGCGCTGTCGCGCGAGGACATGCAGTTCCTCACCTGGGAACACCCAATGGTCCAGGGCGGCATGGACCTGGTGCTGTCCGGCTCGATGGGCAACACCGCCGTGGCGCTGATCAAGAACAAGGCGCTCAAACCGGGCACCGTGCTACTCGAACTGCTGTTCGTCAGCGAAGTGGTGGCACCGCGCAGCCTGCAACTGGGCCGCTACCTGCCGCCGGCGGCACTGCGCTGCCTGCTCGACGCCAACGGCAACGACCTGGCATCGCGCGTGGCCTTCGAAACCCTCAACGACCAGCTCGAAAGCGTGCCACGCGCCAGCGCCAACAAGTTCGTCCAGGCCCAGCGCGATGTGCTGGCCAAGCGTATCAGTGGTGGTGAAGAGAAAATCTTGCCGACCCACATCGAGCGCGTCGCCGAAGCCCAGCGCCGCCTGGCGGCAGAGGCCGACGAAGAGCTGGCCCGCCTGCTAGCACTGCAAGCGGTCAATCCGAGTGTGCGTGACAGCGAAATCAACGCCCTGCGCAAGCAGCGTGAAGATGGCCTGGCAATGCTGGAAAAGGCCGCCCTGCGCCTGGAAGCCATTCGCGTGCTGGTAGCCGGCTGATCACATCGGTCTCTTGTAGGAGCAGCCCATCGCGACACAAGGCCGCTCCTACAGAGATAGCACAAGGGCTAAATCCGTTATTCCTAGCTGCAATCACATTGATAACCAAATCATTGGAATCAATGTGCCATTAGTCAGGAAGGCTTAAATACTCCTTCCTATACTGCCTCTGGACAGTCTGCACAGGGTTGTAGCGCAGACGAGTGAAAACTCGATCAAGAGGCATTCCATGGAGTGGCTAGGGCTGCAACTGTTCGCCGACTTGCCGGCAACCGGGCGTATCGTCATTGATTGCCGCCATGAACCGTTCCTGGTTCTGCTCGCCTACTTCGTTGCCTGCGCGGCCTGCTTCGCCACGCTCGACATGGCCGAGCGACAATGCCACAGCCCCGAGCCCACTGCCCACCGCCAATGGAACATGCTCGGCGCGTGCTGCCTGGCCGGTGGCATCTGGGCCATGCACTTCATCAGCATGCTAGCGTTCCAGGCGCCGGTGGAAGTGCACTACGACGTTTCCCTGACCATTATTTCGCTGCTCATCGCCCTGGGCGTAGCCTGGCTGGCCATGCACAGCCTGGAACGCACACAAATGCGCACGCGTCACTTTGTGCAAAGCGCAGTGTTGATTGGCTTGGGCATCGTCCTCATGCACTTTGTCGGCATGGCTGCCATGGAAACCGGCGCCGTGCAGTATTACCAGACCGCCCTGCTGCTCGCCTCAGCTGCCATTGCCCTGCTCACCAGCCTGGCCGCGTTGTACCTCGCCCGTTACTTCCGTAATGGCAGCGGCACCCTGTACCAGGCCATGAAGTACGGCGCCAGCCTGCTGATGGCGACCGGTATCGTCGCTACCCATTTCACTGCGATGTCGGCCATGACACTGGTCATCCCGGCCGATACCGCACTGCGCCTGCCTTCTGGCGACAACAGCCTGCAACTTGGGCTGGGTATCGGCTTCATCACCCTGCTCATCAGTGGTGCCAGTATCAGTGCCGCATTGGCCGACAAGAAGTTGCAGAGTAAAGAGCACGACCTGCGCCGGGTCAGCGTGCTACTCAGCCAGCTGGACCAGGCCCGCGCCTCGCTGCAACAAGCGGCGCATTACGACGCGCTCACCAATCTGGTCAACCGCCGTGGCTTCAACCAGGTGTTCGCCGAGCGGCTGGCCGAACACCAGGCCAGTGAAAGCCGCCTGGCAGTGATGTTCCTCGACATCGACCATTTCAAGCGCATCAACGACAGCCTCGGCCATGCCGCCGGTGACGAGCTGCTCAAGGTGATCGCCAACCACATCAAGGCCGCCACCCGCAGCCAGGACCTGGTCGCGCGCTTCGGGGGCGACGAATTCTGCATCGTCACCAGCCTCAATAACCGCGACGAAGCCCGTCATCTGGCTCAGCGCATCATGCAACGAATGAAAGAGCCCATCGACCTGGGTGGCCGGCGCATGGTCATGACCACCAGCATCGGTATCAGCATCTTCCCTGACGACGGCACCAGCGTCGAAGAGCTGCTCAAACATGCCGACCTGGCCCTGTATCAGTCAAAGGACAACGGGCGCAACAGCCTGAACTTCTTCAACGACAACTTGAAGACCCAGGCCACCATGGCATTGCAACTGGAAGAAGAACTGCGCATGGCCCTGCTCGAAGAGCGCGGGCTCTGCGTCCATTACCAGCCCATCTTCGACATGCGCAGCGGGCAACTGGCCAAGCTGGAAGCCCTGGTGCGCTGGCAGCACCCGCAACATGGCCTGCTTGGCCCCGAACGCTTTATCGGCATTGCCGAAGCCAACGGCCTGATCATCGACCTCGACCTGTGGGTACTGCGCCACGCCTGCAGCGATCTGGCCCACCTGCAGCGCTATGGCTACGGCGACGTCAAGGTCACGGTCAACTGCTCGGCCGTGACCCTCAGCCATGACGAGCTACCCAACGAAGTGGAGAAAGCACTGTTTCACGCCGGGCTCTGCGCCCGGCAACTCGAGCTGGAAGTGACCGAGAACGCCCTCATGGGTGATCTCCAGCGCACGGTGAACCTGCTCAAGCGCGTTCGCGCCCTGGGTGTGGCGCTGTCGATCGACGACTTCGGCACCGGTTACTCATCTCTGGCCTACCTCAAACGCCTGCCGCTGGATGTACTGAAGATCGACCGCACGTTCCTGCAGGATGTGCCGGGTAGCCAAAAAGATCGGGAAATCGTCCAGGCGATTATCGTCATGGCACACACGCTGCACTTGCAGGTGGTCAGTGAGGGCGTAGAGACCACGGAGCAACAGGCGTTCCTCAAAGCCCACGGCTGCGACTATCTGCAGGGTTACCTGCTGGGTCGCCCGGTACCACTGGCCGAGCTGCGACCACTGCTGGAGCGGTTGCAGCGTCAGGACGGCATGCTCACCCCTTGTTACGGTAAAGTTCTACCAGGGTCGCCGGATCTTTATGCAGGTAACCCTGGCTACCGTGCAGGCGCATCAATTGCGCGGCGAGGCCACTGAGCGGCGTCGCCGAACCCTGCTCGCGGGAGAATTTGACCGCGCCATCAAGGTCCTTGAGCAGCGTGCGCACATGCCACTTGATCGGTTCGAAGCGGCTTTCGGCCATTTGCGGCGTCAGGATCTGCAGGGGCCTGGAGTCAGCAAAGCCACCGGCCAACGCTTCGGCGATCAACGTCGCATCCACCCCGGACTGCTCGGCCAACGCCACGACTTCGGCAATGACCAAGGCGTTGCACGCCACGATCATCTGGTTACAGGCCTTGGTCACCTGGCCTGCGCCCACCGCCCCCATATGCGTCACCCGCTGGCCAAGTACCTGCAACACCGGCCGGGCACGCTCAAGGTCAACCGCCTCGCCACCGACCATGATCGCCAGGGTACCGGCTTCGGCACCAGGTGTGCCGCCGGACACCGGGGCATCCAGCCAGGCCATGCCACACAGTGCGGCCAGCTCGGCAGCCATTTCACGGGTGGCGGTGGGCTCCAGGCTGGAGAAATCGATCAGCAACTGGCCACTGCGTCCACCCTGGGCAATGCCGTGTTCGCCGAACACTACCTCGCGCACCACAGCGGTATCGGCCAGGCACAGCAGTACCATGTCGCTGCCCTGGCACAGTTCGGCAGGGCTGTTGGCCAGGCGCGCACCGGCCTCGACCAGCGCCTCACACTTGTCCGGGCTGCGGTTCCACACGGTCAGCGGGTATCCCGCTGCCAACAGGCGTCGGCACATGGGCAGGCCCATCAGGCCGATGCCGGCGAATCCAAGCGAAGGTAGTGCAGTGCTCATCAATGACTCCCGACTATTCGAATTGTTTTACAGGTTGGCAGAGGGGTAGACACATTACGCATCCCGTAAACTGTTACCGCCACGCCGAATTGTTACTTCCCTCTACCCGCCTTGAATGCTTTCAAGCACCAATAAGGGGCCGCTGCGCATTTTTGCGCACCAAAAACGATCACGCCACGTCCGGGCCCTTCACCTGAATCACGATGAACGGCGAAACCACTACCGCCCAGATCTCTGGATCGCGGCTTTGCAGGTCCAGCGCTTGTTCGGCCGACACCGGCCCAACAGTGCCATCACTACGCCACTTGGCGAAGATCTCGCTGCGATTCTCGGCCATCGCCTCGGCAACGGTGATCAGGTCCAGGCTGGGATCGACCCAAATCAGGTCACCCTTGGCCCAGAAACGCTCCAGCGCTTTCCACTCGATGATTGCCGTCTCGCCAAGCAATTTGGCATAGAGGGTGCTTGTTTGATCAGTCATGGGTGGTATCCGCAAAAATCGGCCAATAAAAAAGGCCGGCATTTTTGCAGAAAAACCCGGTTTCAAATATGTAATTTGGTCGATTGACCCCGAAGTTGTGGGGTGGGGTCACAGATACAGGCAGTTTGATGGCGCCTTTCTGTATCTTTCTGTCGATCAAGCGACAACCCAGGAAACAGGCACTTTTCGACCGCTTTTCAAGCGCTCGAACAGCGCTCTACACTGTACCGGTACAGTTCCGGGACATGTTCCGGGGGAAGGTGGGCTTGCGCGTTGGCATGGCCACGCCGCAAATCCCGCCCGGTCTGTAGCCCTGGCCGCCAGGACTATAAGAATTACAACAGAATGAGTGGAGCACTATGATCAAGATTTCCAAGCTGTTCGCCGCAATGGTACTGGCCGGGGTAGCCAGCCATTCGTTTGCCGCCGATACCATCAAGATCGGGATTGCAGGCCCTAAAACCGGCCCTGTGACCCAGTACGGCGACATGCAGTTCATCGGCGCCAAGCAAGCCATCAAGGATATCAACGCCGCGGGCGGCGTCGATGGCAAGATGCTCGAAGCCAAGGAATACGACGACGCTTGCGACCCTAAACAGGCCGTGGCAGTCGCCAACAAAGTGGTCAACGACGGCGTCAAGTTCGTCATCGGCCACCTGTGCTCCAGCTCCACCCAGCCAGCGTCCGACATCTATGAAGACGAAGGCGTGATCATGATCACCCCGGCCGCCACCTCGCCGGAAATCACCGCCCGTGGCTACAAGCTGATCTTCCGCACCATCGGCTTGGACAGCGCCCAGGGCCCGGCCGCCGGCAACTACATTGCCGACCACGTCAAACCGAAAGTGGTTGCAGTACTGCACGACAAGCAGCAGTACGGTGAAGGTATCGCCACCGCGGTCAAGCAAACCCTCGAAAGCAAGGGCACCAAGGTTGCCGTGTTCGAAGGCCTGAACGCCGGTGACAAGGACTTCTCCTCGATCATCCAGAAGCTCAAGCAGAACAACGTCGACTTCGTCTACTACGGCGGCTACCACCCAGAGCTGGGCCTGATCCTGCGCCAGGCGCAGGAAAAGGGCCTGAAAGCCAAGTTCATGGGCCCAGAGGGCGTGGGTAATGACTCGATCTCGCAGATCGCCCAGAACGCCTCCGAAGGCCTGCTGGTGACCCTGCCGAAGTCGTTCGATGCCGACCCGGAGAACAAGAAGATCGTCGACGCCATCAAGGCTGACGGCAAGGACCCAAGCGGCCCGTTCGTGTTCCCTGCCTACTCGGCTGTCGAGCTGATCGCCCAGGGCATCAAGGCCGCCAAGTCCGAAGACACCGACAAGGTGGCCGCCGCCATCCACGCCGGCTCCTTCAAGACCCCGACCGGCACCCTGTCGTACGACGAGAAGGGCGACCTGAAAGACTTCAAGTTCGTCGTCTACGAATGGCACTTCGGCAAGCCGAAGACCGAAGTCTCCCCTCAGTAACTGCGTGACTAATAGCTGACCGAAGAAGCCCACTGTGCGAGCAGTGGGCTTTGTTTTACGAGGTTCATGGGCCCGATCCCCGCGATCCGGGGGCAGGCTCACCTGAAAATCTTAAAACCGTCACCCGCGGTTTCCTGGCCTACCCCCGCCAGCGAAATGCAAATCAGGTTTTTAGGAGCGCTGTAATGCCTGAGATCTACCATTTCTTCCAACAACTGGTTAATGGATTGACCATCGGCAGCACCTATGCCTTGATCGCCATCGGCTACACGATGGTGTACGGCATCATTGGCATGATCAACTTCGCCCACGGCGAGGTGTACATGATCGGTTCCTATGTGGCCTTCATCGCCTTGGCGGGCCTGGCCATGATGGGTATCCATTCGCTGCCTATCCTGATGACCGTCGCCTTCGTCGCGACGATCTTCGTCACCAGTGCCTATGGCTACAGTATCGAGCGCGTTGCCTACCGCCCCCTGCGCAACAGCAACCGTTTGATCCCGCTGATTTCCGCCATCGGCATGTCGATCTTCCTGCAGAACACCGTCTTGCTGTCGCAAGACTCCAAGGACAAGTCCATCCCCAACCTGATCCCCGGCAGTTTCTCCTTCGGGCCAGGTGGTGCTGAAGAAGTACTGATCAGCTACATGCAGGTCCTGGTGTTCGTGGTCACCCTGGTGGCCATGACCCTGCTTACCCTGTTCATCTCCCGTTCCCGCCTGGGCCGCGCCTGCCGCGCCTGCGCCGAGGACATCAAGATGGCCAACCTGCTGGGCATTAACACCAACAACATCATCGCCCTCACCTTCGTCATCGGTGCCGCCCTGGCCGCCGTGGCGGCCGTGCTGCTGAGCATGCAGTACGGGGTGATCAACCCCAACGCCGGTTTCTTGGTGGGCCTGAAAGCCTTCACTGCGGCGGTACTGGGTGGCATCGGCAGCATCCCGGGCGCCATGCTCGGCGGGCTGGTGCTGGGTGTGGCCGAAGCGTTCGGCGCCGACATCTTCGGCGACCAGTACAAGGACGTGGTGGCATTCGGCTTGTTGGTTCTTGTCCTGCTATTCCGGCCGACCGGCATCCTGGGCCGCCCGGAGGTTGAAAAAGTATGAACAGAAATCTCAAACAGGCGTTCTTCAGCGCCTTGCTGGTATGGGCCGTGGCCTTCCCGGTACTGGGCCTGAAACTGAGCATCGACGGCATCAGCCTGGTCGTGCACAGCCAGGGCTCGTTCACCATCAGCATCATTGCCGTGTGTTCGGTACTGATGTTCCTGCGCGTGCTGTTCGACAAGCAGTGGAGTGTGGTGATGGGCAGCCGTTCGGATCGCAAACTGATCCCGCCGGCCGTCAGCAACTACCTCACCCTGCCCAAGACCCAGCGCTATGTGATCATCGGTTTGATCGTTGCAGCACTGGTATGGCCGTTCTTCGGCTCGCGCGGTGCGGTCGACATTGCCACACTGATCCTGATCTACGTGTTGCTGGGCCTGGGCCTGAACATCGTGGTCGGCCTGGCGGGCCTGCTCGACCTGGGTTACGTGGGCTTCTACGCCGTCGGCGCCTACAGCTACGCCATGCTCTCGCATTATCTGGGCTGGAGCTTCTGGGTGTGCCTGCCGATCGCCGGCCTGATGGCCGCCACCTTCGGCTTCCTGCTTGGCTTCCCGGTGCTGCGCCTGCGTGGTGACTACCTGGCGATCGTGACCCTCGGCTTTGGTGAGATCATCCGCCTGTTCCTGCGTAACCTCACCGACTGGACCGGCGGCCCCAACGGCATCAGCAACATCCCCAAGCCGGAGTTCTTCGGCCTCACCTTCGAACGCCGCGCCGCCGAGGGCATGCAGACCTTCCACGAGTTCTTCGGGCTGGAATACAACTCGATCAACAAGGTGATCTTCCTGTACCTGGTGGCGCTGTTGCTGGCCCTGATGGCGCTGTTCGTCATCAATCGCCTGCTGCGCATGCCGATCGGCCGCGCCTGGGAAGCCCTGCGTGAAGACGAGATTGCCTGCCGTGCGCTGGGTCTGAACCCGACCGTGATCAAGCTCTCGGCATTCACCCTGGGTGCCTGCTTCGCCGGTTTCGCCGGCAGCTTCTTCGCGGCGCGCCAAGGCCTGGTGACGCCGGAGTCGTTCACCTTCATCGAGTCGGCGATCATCCTCGCCATCGTCGTGCTCGGCGGCATGGGCTCACAACTGGGCGTGATCCTCGCGGCCATCGTGATGATCCTGCTGCCCGAGCTGATGCGTGAGTTCAGCGAATACCGGATGCTGATGTTCGGTGCGCTGATGGTGTTGATGATGATCTGGCGTCCGCAAGGCCTGCTGCCTATGCAACGTCCACACATGGAGCTGCGTCGATGAGCCGCGAAATTCTGCAAGTCAGCGGCCTGAGCATGCGCTTCGGCGGCTTGTTGGCGGTGAACGGCGTAGGCCTGACCGTCAAGGAAAAACAGGTGGTGGCGTTGATCGGCCCGAACGGCGCCGGCAAGACCACCGTGTTCAACTGCCTGACCGGCTTCTACAAGCCCAGCGGTGGCACCATCCTGCTCGATGGCCAGCCGATCCAGGGCTTGGCCGGCCACCAGATCGCCCGCAAGGGCGTGGTGCGGACCTTCCAGAACGTGCGCCTGTTCAAGGAAATGACTGCGCTGGAAAACCTGCTGATCGCCCAGCACCGTCACCTCAATACCAACTTCTTCGCCGGCCTGTTCAAGACCCCGAGCTTCCGCCGCAGCGAGAAAGAGGCCATGGAGCGCGCGCAGTACTGGCTGGAGAAGGTCAACCTGACCGAGTTTGCCAACCGTACTGCGGGCACCCTCGCCTACGGCCAGCAGCGCCGCCTGGAAATCGCCCGCTGCATGATGACCCAGCCGCGCATCATCATGCTCGACGAGCCGGCTGCGGGCCTGAACCCGAAAGAAACCGAAGACCTCAAGGCACTGATCGCCTACCTGCGTGAGTCGCACAACGTCACCGTGCTGCTGATCGAGCACGACATGAAGCTGGTGATGAGCATCTCCGACCACATCGTGGTGATCAACCAGGGCACCCCCCTGGCCCACGGCACGCCGGAAGAGATCCGCGACAACCCTGATGTGATCAAAGCCTACCTGGGGGAAGCGTAAATGCTGAAGTTCGAAAACGTTTCCACCTTCTACGGCAAGATCCAGGCGTTGCACAGCGTCAACGTGGAGATCAACCAGGGCGAGATCGTCACTCTGATCGGCGCCAACGGCGCTGGCAAGTCGACCTTGCTGATGACTCTGTGCGGCTCGCCGCAGGCGCACAGTGGCAGCATCAAGTACCTGGGCGAAGAACTGGTCGGCCAGCCGTCCTCGCACATCATGCGCAAGAGCATTGCCGTCGTGCCGGAAGGCCGCCGCGTGTTCGCCCGCCTGACCGTCGAAGAAAACCTGGCGATGGGAGGTTTCTTCACCGACAAGGGCGACTACCAGGAGCAGCTGGACAAGGTGCTGCAGCTGTTCCCGCGCCTGAAGGAACGCTACATCCAGCGTGGCGGCACCATGTCCGGTGGTGAACAGCAGATGCTCGCCATTGGCCGGGCACTGATGAGCAAGCCCAAGCTGCTGCTGCTCGACGAGCCGTCGCTGGGCCTGGCACCGATCATCATCCAGCAGATCTTCGACATCATTGAACAGCTGCGCCGTGATGGCGTGACGGTGTTCCTGGTGGAGCAGAATGCCAACCAGGCGCTGAAGATTGCTGACCGGGCGTATGTGCTGGAAAACGGCCGGGTGGTGATGCAGGGCACGGGTGAAGCATTGTTGACTGACCCGAAGGTGCGCGACGCGTACCTCGGCGGTTGATGGACAAGGGCCTTCGGGCCCTTTTCTCTGCCTGCCAGAAATGTATCGCCAGTGCGGGCCTCTTCGCGGGCAAGCCCGCTCCCACAGGTACTGCACAGGCTCTGAATACTATGCAGAACCTGTGGGAGCGGGCTTGCCCGCGAAGAGGCCCGCACTGGTAACCATTAACTTGAGATCCGTCGCCAGCCTGCGTAACGTGACCAGCTCTTTGAAAAAGATCGCCGGAGCCCGCCCCATGCGCCTCACCCCCACCCTGCTGCTCACCGCCCTGCTGCCCCTGTTCGCAGGCTGCCAACTGATGGCTAGCCCGCCAAGCGACCCGAACATCGGCACCACGCGCATGCAGGGCGAACTGCGTGCCGCCGGTGGCCAGTTGCTGTTCAAGCCATGCAGCGAAAACCGCACCTTCGTGATCAACGATGTCGGTGCGACTGGCATCCTGCAAGAGGCCGCCAACCTCGCCAAGGACGCCAACGACAAGCTGTTCGCCGACGTGCGCGGGCGCCTTACCGGGAGCAAGCAGGCCAACAATGATGGCCAGCTGGAAGTGCGCCGCCTGTACCGCCTGGAACCTTCAACCCGCGCTTGTGACGACCCCAACTTCAAGCAGCTGACCCTGCGCGCCAATGGCCACGAACCGGAGTGGGACATCAAGGCCAGTGGCAAGGGCATGGTGCTCAACCGCGTCGGCCAGGAGCCCCTGCCCCTACCCTTCCTGGAAGAAGAAGTACCCGGCGGCGGCCTGACCCTGACCAGCGAAGCCAACAACCAGCATGTGGAACTGTGGGTCGCACCGCAGCGCTGTGTAGACAACGCCACCGGTGCCATCCACCACCTGCGTGCCGAGTTGCGCATCGACGGCAAGACCCTGCAGGGCTGCGGTTACTACGGCGGCGCACGCGACAACTGATCGCCGGGCGCTTTTATCCTGCCAGTCAGGGCGGCGAACAGCTTATACTTGGCGGTTTGTGTAAAGCCGCCGGCCGCCCATGGCCGGGATACTGGACCCTGCCATGCTACGAATCACCGAACTGAAGCTGCCCCTGGACCATCCCGACGAAGCCCTGCGTGAAGCCATCGTCCAGCGCCTGGGCATCCGCGACGAGCAACTGCTCAGCTTCAACCTGTTCAAGCGCAGCTACGATGCGCGCAAGAAGAACAGCGAACTGCTGTTCATCTACACCATCGACCTGGAAGCCAGCAACGAAGCCGAATTGCTCAGCAAGTTCGCCGACGATCGCAACATCGGCCCGGCGCCGGACGTCACCTACAAGTTCGTCGGCCAGGCCCCGGCAGGCCTGCAGGAGCGCCCGATCGTGGTCGGTTTCGGCCCCTGCGGCATCTTCGCCGGCCTGCTGCTGGCACAGATGGGCTTCAAGCCGATCATCCTTGAACGTGGCAAGGAAGTACGCCAGCGCACCAAGGACACCTGGGGCTTGTGGCGCAAAAGCGTACTCAACCCCGAGTCCAATGTGCAGTTCGGCGAAGGCGGCGCCGGCACCTTCTCTGACGGCAAGCTGTACAGCCAGATCAAGGACCCGCAGCACCACGGCCGCAAAGTGCTGGAAGAGTTCGTCAAGGCCGGTGCGCCCGACGAGATCCTGTACATCAACAAACCACACATCGGTACCTTCCGCCTCACCGGCATGGTCGAGCAGATGCGTCAGGACATGATCGCCCTAGGTGCCGAAGTACGCTTCCAGCAGAAGGTGACCGACCTGTTGGTCGAAGACGGCCAGCTGACCGGCGTGGTGCTGGAGAGCGGCGAGCAGCTGCATTCGCGCCATGTGGTCCTGGCGCTGGGCCACAGCGCCCGCGACACCTTCCGCATGCTGCACGCCAAAGGCGTGTACATGGAAGCCAAGCCATTCTCGGTCGGTTTCCGTATCGAACACCCGCAAACGCTGATCGACAAGGCGCGCCTGGGCAAGTACGCCGGCCACCCGAAACTGGGCGCGGCCGACTACAAGCTGGTGTACCACGCCAAGAACGGCCGTTCGGTGTACAGCTTCTGCATGTGCCCGGGCGGCACCGTGGTTGCGGCTACCAGCGAGCCGGGCCGGGTGGTGACCAACGGCATGAGCCAGTACTCGCGGAACGAACGCAACGCCAACTCCGGCATCGTCGTCGGCATCGACCCGGAGCGAGACTACCCGGGTGGCCCGCTGGCCGGTATCGAGCTGCAAGAGCGCCTGGAAGCCCATGCTTATGTGATGGGGGGCAGCAACTACCAGGCGCCTGCGCAATTGGTAGGCGACTTTGTAGCGGGTCGGCCCTCGACCGCGCTGGGCAGTGTCGAGCCATCCTACAAGCCGGGCGTGACCCTGGGCGACCTTGCGCCGAGCCTGCCGGACTTCGCCATCGAGGCAATCCGTGAGGCATTGCCGGCATTCGACCGGCAGATCAAGGGTTACAACCTGCATGACGCGGTGTTGACCGGGATCGAGACACGTACCTCGTCGCCATTGCGGATTACCCGGGGTGAGGATTACCAGAGCCTGAACCTGAAAGGCCTGTTCCCGGCAGGTGAAGGGGCCGGCTACGCGGGCGGGATCCTGTCGGCGGGTGTCGATGGCATTCGCATTGCCGAGGCAGTGGCACGGGATATGCTCGGCCTTTGAATCTGAATGGCCTGTGAGAGCCTCTTCGCGGGCAAGCCCGCGAAGAGGCCAACTGCAAGCATCAAAAAACCCCGACTGGCATGCGCCAGGTCGGGGTTTTGTTTTACTGCGCTACGGTCAGTGCGAAACGCGGCTGGTACCGTCAACGGTCATGATGCGTACACGGTCGCCCACGCGGAAGATTTCGTTCTCCTGCACGGCCTGAACGTAGGCGCGCATGCTGCCATCGTCCTCACGTACGGTGATCTCGACGCCTTGGGTGCGCGTCAGGCCTTCCTCGGCAGCGGACCCGGCCAGGCCGCCGGCAACAGCACCGATAACAGCTGCCACGATACTGCCACGACCACCGCCTACGGCACTACCGGCAACGCCACCCACGATGGCGCCAGCGCCACCACCGATCGGGGTCTTGGTACCCTCGATCTTGACCGGGCGCAGGGATTCGATGGTGCCCATGCGCACGGTTTGCACGCGGCGGGCTTCGTCACGGGAGTAGCTATCACCGGTCAGGCTTGAGGCACAGCCCCCCAGCAGCAGCGACAGGGTGGTAAAAGTCGCCATCAGCAAAGCGGATTTACGCATAGGTAAAGTCTCCATAAGTCAGGTGCTCATTAGACGCTGCACATTGACGGCTGTCACGGTACAAACGTAATAAAATTGTTTTCATTCAGCCAGGGTACAGCCGCCGGGCTGTGTCGAAGGCCTTTCAAGTGAGACCAAGGATAGCCATGGATTACTTCATCGTCGTGGTCACCACCGTTGCAGGGCTGTATTTTCACGGGTGGTTGTATGTGCGCATGCGCCGCTGGATGGACCGTGACCTGGCGTTGTCATTGGCGGGGGCGGATGCGGGGAAGCGCGCGTATATGCTGCAGCGGCTGGAGCAAGCACGGGTGGAAAAGGTGGGGCGCAAACAGTTGCCAGGATGGTTGGAGCGGGAGGCTGCGGGGTATGTGGGGTAGCCTCCGGTCAAGTATTGGGGCCGCTTTGCGGCCCCAACGTTTTCAGGGTGCCAGACGCTCGCGCTGCCATTGCCCATCGACCAGCCGATAGTTCAGCCGGTCATGCAGGCGGCTCGCCCGGCCCTGCCAGAACTCGATGCGCTCAGGCAGCAAACGGTACCCCCCCCAATGCTCAGGGCAATGTGGCTGGGTGTCCGAGAAGCGCGCCTCAGTTGCCTTGACCAGCCCCTCCAGTTCTTCACGCCCGGCAATCACCCGGCTCTGCGGCGAAGCCCAGGCCCCCAGGCGGCTGCCCAGCGGGCGCACCTGGTAGTAGTCGTCCGACTCCTTGGCCGTGACCTTTTCCACCCGCCCCTCAATGCGCACCTGGCGCTCCAGCGCCGGCCAGAAGAAGGTCATGGCTGCAAAGGGGTTGGCTTGCAGCTGCTGGCCCTTGGCGCTGTCGTAGTTGGTGAAGAAGGTAAAGCCACGCGTGTCGAGCCCCTTCAGCAGCAGCACACGGCAATGCGGGCGGCCTTCGCCGTCGACAGTGGCCAGGGTCATGGCGTTGGCTTCCACCGGTACCTGCTCGGTTTTCACCGCATCGGCAAACCACTGGTGAAACAGGGCGAACGGCTCCCCCGGAGCCTGGGCTTCGGCCAGGCCATCACGGGTATAGTCGCGGCGCATATCGGCCAGGGATTGGGTCATTGCTGCGTTCCTTGACGATCAGTTGGTCTTCGCAGGGCTGTTGGCAGCTACTTTCTTGTCAGTGGTAGCTTTCTTGGCGGCTGGCTTGGCCGGCGCGGCTTTTTTCTTAGCGGTGGTCTTGGCTGGAGCCTTGGCCTTGGCTGCTGTTTTTTTCGCCACTGGCTTCTTCGCGGCTGGCTTGCTGTCGGCGGCCTTGGCAGCCGGTGCCTTGGCATCCTGAACCGCAACCATCGAAGCCGGCGCAGGTGCCGGGCCGGCCTGCTGATATTTGGCCAGCAGTGCGACCATGGTGTTCTGCGGGGTCAGCAACATCTCAACGCGGCGGTTCAGGGAACGGCCTTCGGCGCTGTCGTTGGCGGCACGTGGCATCACCGAGCCCATGCCCTTGAGGGTCAGGCGGTCACGCTGCAGGCCGCTGAGGCGGAAAATGGCCGATACCGACGCGGCGCGCTCCAAGCTGAGCTTCTGGTTGGCAGCTGCAACACCGCTGCTGTCGGCGTGGCCGAGCACCAGCACGGCAGTTTTCGGGTCACCCTCGACGGCCTTGGCCACTCGGGTGATCGGGCCGAGTGTCATGGGCAGCAGCATGTTCGGGCGGTCAGGGTTGTACGAGCTGTCTACCGGCAGAGTTACCGCCAACACATTGTCGCGACGCTCCAGCTCCAGCTTGCTGTCCTTGATGGCTTCGCGCAGCTTGGGCTCGTACTCGTCCAGCCAGGCCTGAGTGGCCTTCTGGTCGATCTTCGGCACCACAGGCCCTTTGGCTTGCTTGTCATCACCACCGAACGGCCACCACCAGCGGCTGGCGCTTTCAGACTTGGCATCGGCTTTGGCCACGTTCTCAGTGACGGCTGCCTTCACTTCCTGCTCGGAGACCTTGTCCGAACCGAAAGGCCACCAGCTGGAGCCACCTGCCTTGGAGCCTTCCGGGGAGTGGCTGGCACAGCCGGTAACGGCGGTCAGGCACAGGGCGAGTGCTAAGGTTTTATGTGAAGACATCAGCGATACACCATGAAATTAAAAGAAATTTTGCCCACACACAAAGGGCGTTGGCATTGAGGATAGTCAAAGGGCTGGGGCAATACCCGCATTACCCGATCAAAGGCAACTGGCAAGGACACGCACCAGCTTCTGGGCTCGTGGGTCCATCAGCACATAAGGGCCGAGGGTATTGACCACGAAGCCGAACGCCACATCGTGCTCCGGGTCGGCAAAACCGACCGAGCCACCGGCACCGGGGTGGCCAAAGGCACGTGCGCCGAGGCCGAAGGTGGCATTGGCCACATCGGGCTGGTCGAGCATACAGCCGAGGCCGAAACGGGTCTGGGTGAGCAAGGTACGGTCCTGGCCCAGGCTGTGTTCACGGGTCAGTTCATCGAGCAGTTCGGACTCGAGCAGGCTGCCGTCCAGCAGCCCGGCATAGAAACCCGCCAGGCTGCGTGCATTGCCATGGCCATTGGCCGCCGGCTGCTGCATACGCCGCCATTCCGGCTTGTTGGTGCTGGTCAGGATGGCTGGCGGGTTGGTGAAGGCACGGGTCGACAACGCCTCGGGCTCACGCATGGTCACCTGCAACAGGCGCTGCGCGGCGGCATCCCCGGGGTTGCCCTTGCCACGGGCGATATGCGCCACGCGGTGGAACGCTTCATCTGCCAGGCCAACATGGAAGTCCAGCCCAAGCGGGCGGGCGGTGCGGGCCACGATCGAGTCGCCAGGACCACGGCCATCGGCACGACGAATCAGTTCGCCGATCAGCCAGCCGTAGGTGATGGCGGCATAGCCGTGTTCCGTACCTGGAGCCCACCAAGGTGTCTCGGCGGCCAGGGCATCCACCATGGTCTGCCAGTCATACAGGGCTTCGGCTGGCAGCAGTTCACGGATGGCAGGCAGGCCGGCACGGTGGCTAAGCAGTTGGCGCAGGGTGATCGACTGCTTACCCGCTTGGGCAAACTCGGGCCAGTAGTTGGCCACTGGCGCATCGAGGGCCAACTTGCCCTCGCCCACCAGTTGCAGGGCAGTGACGGCGGTGAAGGTCTTGGTACAGGAAAACAGGTTGGCGATGGTGTCGCTGTGCCAAGCCTGTTGCCCGTCCTTGTCGGCGCTGCCGGCCCACAGGTCGATGACGGTTTCGCCACCCACCTGGATGCACAGCGCGGCGCCACGCTCCTGGGGATCATCGAACAGCGCGGCAAAGGCTTCGCGCACGGCTTCGAACTTCAGCTCATAGTGACCCTGGATCTGCACCCGCTGTACCCCGTACGACCATGTTCAAAAAAGGTGTGCATTGTTTCAGTAGTTGGGTGTTTTGCAAACTGGCTTGGGCCAAATGGTCGCGACGAACGGTAACCTGCACTCAAGGCGCCGGCTTTTCCAGCTGGGTACGCAGTTGGCTCACGGCCTGCAGGTTGCTCTTGCGCACAGCGTCGACAAACCCTGGGTAGGGCATATCCGTAATCGCGACCAATCCCAGGTGCCCATTCTCGCCGTCGAGCAGGCGGCCGCTAGCTGGCTGATCGAGGTACTGGAACCAGTGGACACCCACGATCATCGGCTGCGCCAGGGCCGCCTTGAGGAAGTTGCCATAGGCCGGGCCACGGTCCTCTTCCCGCGCCACCTCCAGCGGCCCTGGCCAGAACGGCCCGCGATCGCGCGAACCGAACTGGAACTCGGACACCAGCACCGGCTTGTCGAGCTCGGCCAGGCGGGCGAAGTCGTAGCCGTCCTGCGGCTTGAGGGTATAGAAGTTGAAGCTGAGCACATCGCAGAATTCGGCACAGGCCTTGACCGCCTCCGGCGTGCTGACCGCATAGCGGCCACCCAGCAGCAGGTGATTGGGGGCATGCCATTTCAACGAGTCGGCAATGGTCTTGAAGTAAGTCTCGGCGAACACCTGCTGGAAGTGCTGGTAGTCGCGCTCGATTTCCGGGTATTGCGGGTTGGGTAGCGGTGCCTCGAAGCCCGGGTCTTCCATCAGCTCCCAGGCGGTCAGTTCGATGCCCCAGGCCTTGGACAGCCCCTCCTGGTTACGGTACTTGTCGCGCAACTGCTTGAGGAAGGCGCGTTTGGCCGGTACGTCGGTGGTCAGGCGCAAGGTGCCATAGGCCAGGCCATAGCGGGCTTTGGGGTCGTTACCGGGGGCAGCCCACGCCAACTCGTTGTCGGCAAAGTAGCCGATCAGCCAAGGGTCGTCGCGGTGATCGCGGGCGGCAATGGCCACGGCGCGCTCTGTAGCCATGGCAAAACGTGGGTCGAACGGGTCGGGCATACTGCCCCACCAGTCCATGCCGGTGCTGATGCTGGCGTAGTCTCCCACGATCGACAGCGGCAAGGTGTAGGGCATCCGCTTGGCCTGGCCCAGGGCAGGCTCGCTCCAGTTGCCGATCGTGTTGAACCCCCAGGCCTGCAATCGGTCGAGCGCATGCGCCTGCCAGCGGGCAGCATCCAGTACCAGCGGCGGGCAGTTGGCTGGCTGCCCTTCCAGGGCCGGTGGGCAGGGTTTACCGTAGGTACGCTGCAGGTTGGCAGCATAGAAGTCGAACCAGCGCCCTTGCTTGAAATTGCGCCCTTGCGACGAGGCATTGCCATCGTCGTTGTTGCCTTCGCCATAGAATGCCGCCAATGCCTCGCCCTCACCCGGCAATGCCTTGAACATGCCTTCACGGCCGGCGACGTAAGTACGCCCGCCGTCTGCAGCTATCGCATTTACCCCCAGGGAGTAGAACGGGTGCCCCTCGGGCGTTACCAGGTACCAGCGGCCATCACGCTTTTCGGTACGGAAAAACCCTTTGGCCTCGAACGCCGGCCCGGCAACAAGCCCGCCGTAGCTGTCCAGTTGCTGCTTGTCACGCTCAGCCAGCCAGCCCTTGAGCTGTTGCTGCTCGCGCTTATCGGCCGCCTTGAGTTGATCGTCATTGGCGACCTTCTCTGGCCAGCTGGCGCGGGTGGACTGGCCGTAGGCATCGATCAACTCGTGGTAAGCCGCCTGGTAGGCCTGGTCGTCATCCTGGATGCCCACCCGTTCGATCAGCAGGTTCTGCGCCACCTTGGGGTTGGGGATGCTCAGGCTGACCGAGGTCACCTGCTTGAGGTCAACCGCGCCAGCGCTGCTGGTCAGTAGCAGCCGCTGGCCGCCATGGTTCCAGGGCATGGGAGGGCCGGCGCGCATGCCCTGGCTCAACGGCGAGCTGGCCGTCAGTGGCACCATCACCGTTTGCGCAGGGCCGGCCGGCAGGTCGATGCGGCTGGTCAAGGTGCGGCCATCGCTGCCTTGCACCGTAACATCAACAGTCAGTGCCCAGTCCATGGCACTTTGCAGGCGCAAGGTGAGGAACTGCCCGGCCGACCAGTCCCACACCCCGCCTTGCGGGCTCAGACGCAAGGTCGGTCGCGGGGCCGGGTTGAACACCACACGGCGCAGCACCTCGCCCTCGGCCGTTTGCTCCGCGTTGTACTGCGGCATGCCTGCATCTTCGGTCGCCACGTTGACCACCGAGGCCGGGCGCACGAAGCTGAACAGCGTCTGTTGCCCGGCCAGCAAGGGCGAGCTGAACAACAGGGCGAAAACGGCGGGCAGGGTACGGCGGACCATAAGGCTGGGGCTCTCCTTCAGGGCCGTCATGGCCCAAGACTGAGTAATGGACAACGCGCCGGAGCAAGTGCTCCGGCGGTCAGGAAATCTCCCGCCGGAACGGCGGCAGCGCATTGAGAATAGCCTTGCCGTAGCGCTGGGTGACCAGGCGCCGGTCGAGCAAGGTGATGACGCCGCGATCCTGCTCGGTACGCAGCAGGCGGCCGCAGGCCTGGATCAACTTCAACGAGGCGTCGGGCACGGCAATTTCCATGAACGGGTTACCACCACGAGCCTCGATCCACTCCGACAAAGCGGCTTCCACCGGATCGTCGGGCACGGAGAAAGGTATTTTGGCGATGACCACATGCTCGCAGTACGCACCTGGCAGGTCGACACCTTCGGCAAAGCTGGCCAGGCCGAACAACACGCTGTGCTGGCCATCATCGACCCGCGCCTTGTGCTTGTTCAGGGTTTCCTGCTTGGAGAGGTTGCCCTGGATCAGCACCAGCTTGCGCCAATCACGATCCAGGCCGTCGAACACATCCTGCATTTGCTTGCGTGACGAGAACAGCACCAGCGCGCCACGGGCATCCTCGACGATGTTTGGCAGTTCACGGATGATCGCCGCCGTATGCGCCGCCGCATCGCGGGGGTCGGCCTGCAGGTCGGGAACCCGCAGCAGGCCGGCATCACCATGCACGAACGGGCTGGGCACCACGCAGGTGACGGCATCGCGCGGCAACCCCGAGCGCATGCGGAAACGATCGAACTTGCCCAGCGCGGTCAACGTCGCCGACGTGACCAGTGCACCGTGAGCAACACTCCACAGGCTACGGCGGAGCATTTCGGCGGCGAGGATGGGGCTGGCGTTAACTTCGATGTCGAACAGTGCGCCACTCTCGGCCAGCGTCAGCCAGCGAGCCATGGGCGGGCTGTCTTCCGGGTCCTCGGCGGTAAAGGCCGTCCACAGTTCCCAGTTGCCTTGGGCACGGGTGACCAGGCTGCCAAACAGCGGATACCACTCTTCGGCCTGATGGCTGGCGATGCCGATATTGACCTCGCCGTCCATGCCCTCCTTGAGCAGGTCGGCCAGGCGGGTGAACAGGTCGTTGAGACGGGCAAAGCCCTTTTTCAGTTCGATGCCCACTTCGCGGATCTGCTCTGGCACCACACCGCCCTCGAAGCGGTAACGCGGGCGTTCGCGGCCTTCGGTATCCTCGCTGGGGCGGAAGTCTGCCACCTGCTCGCACAGGGTGAACATGAACTGCTGTTGGGTGCGCACTTCCCGCGCCAGCTCCGGCACCTGCTCGATGTACTTGCCAAGGTCACCGGGCAGCGGGTGCTGAGCCAACAGTTTGGTCAGGTTCTTGGCGGTCTGTTCCAGCCAGTCGGCGGTGGAGCGCAGGCGCGAATAATGGGCGAAATGACCGATGGCCTTGTCTGGCAGGTGATGGCCTTCGTCGAACACGTACAGGGTATCGCGCGGGTCGGGCAACACCGCGCCACCGCCCAGGGCCAGGTCGGCCAGCACCATGTCGTGGTTGGTGACGATCACATCGACCTTGCCCATGCCTTCGCGGGCCTTGTAGAACACGCACTGCTGGAAGTTCGGGCAGTGGCGGCCTGTGCACTGGCTGTGGTCGGTGGTCAGCCGTGCCCAGTCCTGGTCTTCCAGGGCCTCGGGCCAGCTGTCACGGTCACCGTCCCAGCGGTTGCCAGCGAGCTTCTCGATCATGCTGTTGAACAGCTTCTGGCTGCGCTCGTCGACTTCGATGCGGAAGCCTTCTTCCTCGAACAGCTGGGCGGTGGCCGACTGGGCATGGCCTTCCTGCAGCAGGATGTCGAGCTTGGACAGGCACAGGTAGCGGCCACGGCCTTTGGCCAGGGCGAAGCTGAAGTTGAGCCCGCTGTTGCGCATCAGGTCGGGCAGATCCTTGAAAACGATCTGCTCCTGCAGGGCCACGGTCGCGGTGGCGATCACCAGGCGCTTGCCGGCGGCCTTGGCGGCCGGGATGGCTGCCAGGCTGTAGGCCACGGTCTTGCCGGTACCGGTGCCCGCCTCGACTGCCACCACGGCAGGCTCGCCGGCACGGCGGCCTTCATCGTCGCAGGCGATGTCGCCAAGCACCTTGGCCACTTCGGCGATCATCAGGCGCTGGCCATAGCGCGGCTTGAGGCTCTTGGCTTCGAGAAAACGCGAATAGGCGCCCTGGATGGTGGCTTTGAGTTCGTTGCTGATCATGGTCTGCAGGCGCCCGAAGGGCTGGATATATTTTCAGTGTTTCACACGGGGCGGCTATCATACCCCGCTATTGCCCATTATGCCGCATGGAGATCCGGATGCTTGCCTTTGCCCTGCCCTACACACTGCATGTTCTGGCTGCCCTGGTATGGGTCGGCGGCATGTTCTTCGCCTGGCTAGTGCTGCGCCCGGCAACGGTTACAGCCCTTGAAGGGCCTGCGCGCCTGCGCCTGTGGGTGGAAGTTTTCCGACGCTTCTTCGGCTGGGTCTGGCTGGCCGTGGCGATCTTGGCGATAAGTGGTATCGGCATGTTGCACATGCGCTTCAGCGGCTTGGAGACTGCGCCCAAGTACGTGCAGGTGATGATCGGCGGTGGGATCGCCATGTTTGCCTTGTTCATGCGTATTCAGGCGTTGCTGTTGCCCGAGCTGAAGACGGCGGTGCAAGCCGAGGACTGGCCGACGGGTGCGGCAGTACTCGGGCGGATTCGGCGGATCGTGGGGATCAATCTGCTGCTGGGGCTGGCTGTGGTTGCAGTGGCCAGTTCGCGCCTGAGGATCTGACAGCTGATTTGTGCGGTGGGGCATAGATCGAGCGCCGCCCGCGCGGCGCATCGCGAGCTGCGCTCGCTCCTACGTTTGTTTCGGGCCAATTAATCCTGCGCGATTTACACGCGGACGCCTTGGTGCCTGGCTCGATAGTGCGCCGTACAGACCAGGCGGTCGCGCGCCCCTGCCACAGGCGTAAGTGGCCTGAAACAAACGTAGGAGCGAGCACAGCTCGCGATGCGCCGCGCGGGCGGCGCTCGATCGCATAGGCGCTGCAAACGCCCCGGCGAGCACTTCGCGGCCGAGAGGCATCTCAAAAAGGTTCACAAGCGCTGCAGGATCAACTCACCCGCGGCCCCCGCCAACCCTGGCTGGCCCGGCTGCCCCGGCCGGCCATTGGCCCCGGCGTCGGTGCTGTACACAAGGCAACCTTTACTCGCTCCGCCTTTACCCGCCTTGCCTGCCGCCCCGGCCTTGCCCGGTGCGCCGCCATCCAGGCGCACCACAATGTGCTCCTGCGGGAACCCTTGCGGCAGGCTCAGACGAATGCGCCCACCCGGGGCACCATCGTGCCCGTTGCCGCCATTATCGCCATTGGCACCGCGACTGGCCTGGCCCCATGTGCAACCACCTGCCTGGCCATTGGCACCATCAAGCCCCACGTACCCCGGCGCACCGGCGCCGCCACGGGCATCGATCGCCACCCGCTCGGCATCCAGCTCAGCCAGTTTCAGGTCCAGACTGCGGCCCGAGCGGGCTGGCCGCTGGTAGCTACCGGCGGCCCCTGGAGCACTGAACTCACTGCCTTCGCCCAACCTGGCGCTGCGCGCCTCGATCAGCAACGGGCTATCGGAAGGTGCAATGGCGATACGCGCATCACGCCCCAGTTCCAGCTGATCGACCTTCAATTGCGCAAGCGAGGCAGGCAGCAGCAGGGTTGCCGAATCAGCGACACGCAAGTGCGTGAAGTGCACGCTGGCCGATTTGTCGGGCAGGCGCAGCATGGAATTGGCGGCGACTTCCAGGCTTTCTGCCTGAGCCAGGGGAGTGGCCAACATGGCCAGCAACATCAGATTACGCATTTCGAGGCGCCTCCTGCGCACGGGGAATGGACATGACATGGAAGATACCCGTCAACAGGATCTGCAATCGGTCGAACCAGCGGTGGCTGCGCCCACGCAGGCTGCCATTGAAGAACAGTACTTCGAGCAGGTGCAGGCCGAGCAGGAAGATACCAGCGGCATTGATCAGCAGATTGAAGGGCAAAGGTTGTGGCAACAGCTGATTGAACAACACCACACCCCAGAAAGCGACCGTCAGGACCTTGCCCAGGCCCAGGATGAACTTCATACCCCGCCCCTATCAATTGTTGTTATGTCGAGACGGCCCGATCGAGCGGGCCGTGCGCCCCACATTAACTGCAATGCCAAGGCAGGCGCCAGCACCGCTCAGTTGAGGTGCAGCTCCACCCGTCGGTTGCGCGCGCGGCCTTCCTCGGTTTCGTTGTCGGTGACCGGCTCGCTTTCCCCACGCCCCTGGCTGGTGACCTTGCCGGGCTCCAGGCCCTGGCTGATAAGGTACTCAGCAACACTGCTGGCACGGCGCTCGGAAAGCGCCTGATTGTAGGTGTCGGAGCCCACGCTGTCGGTGTGCCCGATCACCGCGACCTTGGCTACCGTCGGTGAGTTGAGCTTCGCCACCAGGCCTTGCAGCCGTTGCTGGGCCGCCGGGGTCAGGTCGGCGGAATCGAAGGCGAACATCACCGCGCCGTTGTCATCCAGGATGATGACTTCAGGTGCCGGTTCGGGTGCGGTAGCAGGGGGGGCTGCCGGATACACCTTCAACGGGCAACCCATGTGGTCGACCGCCGTGTTGGCTGGGGTGTCGGGGCAACGATCGCGGCGGTCGAAAACACCATCGCCATCTTCGTCACCGTCCTGGGCATAGCAGATCAGCCCCCCGGTAATGGCGCCCAGGGCGCCGCCACCTGCGGCCCAGGCAGAACTTTCGATAGCGCCCAGGCCGCCACCGACCAGGCCGCCCAACAGGCTGCAGATGGGCCAGGTCCTTTGGTTGAGGGGCGCGCTGCCATCGCTATGGGTAGCGCAGCCCGCGAGCAGGCTGGCAGCCACCAACAGCGGCAATGCCGCCTTCGACGTCACACTCATGCTGAATGCTCCTGTGTCATTGGCCACAAACGGCTGACCGGCATCAACACGCGCCCGTGCCACCGCTCAAGGCACGGGCGCATGCCGTGTTACCGCTGGATCTTGATCTCGGTACGACGGTTCATGGCACGCCCTTCGGCCGTGGCATTGTCAGCCACCGGTTGGGTTTCACCGGCACCGACCACCGAAACGAAGCTGCTGCGCGGTACGCCGCTCTCGACCAGGTAATCGGTCACCGAGTGGGCACGACGTTCGGACAGTTTCTGGTTGTAGCTGTCGGAACCGACGCTGTCGGTGTGGCCGCTGACACTCAGGCGGGCGGATGGCGCTTCCTGTTTGAGGCGCGTGGCAATGGTGTTGAGGCGCTCTTTGTCGCGGGCGGTCAGCTTCGCAGAGTCGAATTCGAAGTGCACATCGCGGATGACGATGACCTCTTCTTTCTGCACCACCACTTCCTCGACCACGGCTGCCGGCTCAGGCGGGCACCCGTTGGCATCGACCTGCACCCCACGCGGGGTGCCAGGGCACTTGTCACGGCTGTCCGGCACGCCGTCGCCATCCTCGTCGCCATCTCCATGGGCCCAGCAGTAACCCGCCGCCAGGCCACCGCCCAGCAACGCGCCCCAGCCAGCCCAGCTGGAACTTTCAATAGCGCCCAAGGCGGCGCCGCCTACACCCCCGACGGCGGCACATTTCGGCCAGTCGGTTTTTTGCAAACCTGCACAACCAGTCAACACACTGGTGAGCAGTACCAGGGGTATCGCTGTGCGTACTATGCTCATTTCATTGCTTCTCCTAGGGGGAATCGGCATAAGGCCGATCTCTGGGAGTAAAGACCGCGCATTCCAACCCTGCCAGCAATAAGCCACGTCGCGGTCACATGCCTCTTTGCCCGCAGGCTGCGGCCCGCTAGTCTTGGACGACTTGAACGAGGATTGGCAATGACCGAAGGTTTCTCCCAACGTACGCCGCAGCAGGCTTTGGCAGCCCTGCTGGAGCGCTTCACCCCGCAACGCCTGCTGCTGGTGGGCACACGCTTCCCAGCGCTCGACGCCTTCGCCGCGGCACACCCGCAGGTGAGCATCGCCACGGCGGCCCCTGGCCCGCTTCCGGCCGAACTTGCGGCCCAGCGTTTTGACTTGGCGGTGCTGGTGGACTGCCTGGAGCACCTGCCCAAACGCACGGGCCTGGAACTGCTCGGCGGCATCCGCAACCTCAATGCCAGCCGGGTTGCCGTGCTGGCCGACCTGGCCGCCTGCGGCTGGCAAGACACCGACTTTTTCGCCCTGGCCCTGTCGGCCAGCGAGAAATTCTGCCGTGACCAACAGGTATTGAGCCTGTTCACCTATGATCTACATGACTACAAGCAGGTCCCGGACTGGCTCAACGCCAGGTTCTGGGCCAACCCTGAAAACTTCGGCAAGTACTGGTGGTGATGATGAGTGTCTCGGTCTGCCCTTGTGGCAGTGGCAACCTGCTTGATGCCTGCTGTGGGCATTACCATGCCGGCACCCCGGCACCCGATGCCCAGGCGCTGATGCGCTCACGCTACAGTGCCTACGTGCTGGGCCTGGTCGACTACCTGGTGGCCACCACTTTGCCCGCGCAACAAGCCGACCTGGACCGTGCCGCCATGGCCGCCTGGAGCGCCCAGAGCACCTGGCTGGGCCTGGAGGTAGAAAGCGCTGAAGTACTCGGCGGCCAACCGGAACACGGCTTTGTCACCTTCACCGCACGCTGGCACGACCAGGAGGGCGACCACCAGCAGCGTGAACGCTCGGCGTTCGTCCAGCATGCCGGGCGCTGGTACTTCATCGACCCTACGGTCGGGTTGAAGGCCGGGCGCAACGACCCCTGCCCCTGCGCCAGCGGGCAGAAGTTCAAGAAATGCTGCGCCAGTTACGTCGGGAGCTGAACATGAACGCCCGCGCCCGTCTGCTGCTGCTCGGTACACTGATGGCATGGCTGGCGGGCTGCAGCAGTTGGGGCGGTGAAGACTGGCGCGAACCCGAGGTGCGCCTGGTCGAAGTCGAAACGGTCAAGGCCAGGTTGCTGGAACAGGAGTTCGTGCTGCACCTGCAAGTCGACAACCCCAATGACAGCCGTCTGTTCATCCGCAACCTGTCGTATGCCGTGCGCCTGAACGACCTGCTGCTGGTGCAGGATGAAACCAGCGTATGGCGCAGCGTGGGCGGGCATGCCCAGCGTACCTTCAAGATCACCGCGCGTACCAACCTATGGCAGCACCTCAAGCCGCTGGCCAAGCTGCTCAGAAGCAAGCAACCGCTGCACTACACCCTGCAGGGCGAACTAGCGACCGGGCTGCTTATCCAGCGGGACCTGCACTTATCGCGCAGTGGTGAGATAATCCCCGGCGATAACATCCCGGAGTAACCCTGCAATGTCCCAGCAACCCCACGTTCATGGCCCTGACTGCAACCACGACCATGATCACCACCATGACCATGGCCATGTTCACGGCCCGCACTGCAACCACGGCCACCAGGAGCCGGTACGTAACGCCCTGAAGGACGTTGGCCGTAACGACCCGTGCCCATGCGGTAGCGAGAAGAAGTTCAAGAAGTGCCACGGCGCCTGATCTGACGTTGCCCCCTGCTGAGGGCCTTGGCCTATGCGGCCTTGCGCCGGGTCGCCCCCAGCAGGTCCTGGTACCACAGGCCGGCGTCATAGGCGATGGTCACCACAGTGGTCCTGGCATACCGCGGATGCTGGGCCATGCGCTGAGCAACAGCCAGGCAGGCGGCAGCGGTATTGCCCACGAAAATGCCACTTTGCATGTAGAACCAGCGCTGCGCAGCCAGCATCTCTGCGTGTTGTACCTGGGCCCGCTCGTCCACCAGCGACCAGTCCATGAAGGGCGGGCAAACCCCCACCGCCATGCCTTCGAAGCGATGGTCGGCAAACACACCTGTCCTTGAGTCACACCCACAGGGGTCGACCAACACCGTCGACACCTCGAAACCGTGATCTTTCAGCCCCAGCGTAATGCCCGTGAAGCTTGCACCCGTACCCGCACAGCCAACAAACAGGACTTCCCGCCCTGCCCCAGCGTTGGTCAGTTGCACGGCCAGCTCGCTGGCCGTCTGGTAACGGTGGGCCTCGATACCCACCGGGTTGTTGAACTGGTCGGTGTAGAAGTATGACTTGCCCAACGCGACCTGGTTATCCAGGTGGTGCATGACCACATCCTTGGGGGTGGCACCGGCCATCAGCATTTCCTTGCCGATCAGCCGGGCACCGAAACACTCGAGCAGATCCCGCTTGGTCTGGCTGAAGCTCAGCCCGACCGCCAGCTCCACCGCGACCTGGTACTTGTGACAGGCCGCCAGCAAGCCGAAGCCGAAACTGCCACCGGTTTTCTCGATGACGGTTGTCACACCGGGAATGATGTCGCCGTTGCTTACGGCATGCTCGACGATGCGCCGGGCCGCCCGGTATTTGTGGCTTCCCCCCGGGTTGTTCATTTCCAGCTTGGTGTAGATGCGATCGCTGACACTGATGAGCTCGCTCATTTGCGGCTACCTTCCATTGAAATATGCAGGCAGGCCTTGTTCTGCAGCAGGCCGGCAGTGGCAACCAGCAGCCCGATGCACAGGGCCATGCAGATGGCGTTGGTGCCATCCCAGCCGACCGTGCTCAGCAACAGCGAAGGGCTGAACGCGCCGAGGGTGGCGAAGATGGCAATGGCCAGGTCGTTCTTGCCCTGCATCTGCATCGCTGCCGGGCTGTTCTGCAGCGACTGGGCCAGCAAGGCGCCGCCGCCTACATACGTCAGGTTCCAACCCAGCCCGAGGGCAATCAGTGCCAGGGTCATCATGGCGTAGCTGTGCGACCAGATATTCAGGGCCGAGCAGCCGATCAGCAGGGCCAGGCCCGCGCAAATGGTGGTCCTGATACCCAACCGCTGGATGATCGCACCGGTGAAGAACGACGGAGCAAACATGGCAATCACATGCCACTGGATCGCCAGGCGTACGTCCGAGAAGTCCTCGTGCATGTGCTTCATGTGCATCGAGGCCTGGATCATCAGCAGGTTCATGATCCCGTAGCTCAGTGCAGCAACGCCCATTGCTACCACCACACTCGGGCTTAACGGCTCGGTGCGTGGGCGGGCCGACTGGGCGGCGCCGTTGACCGTGGTGGTCACACCGCCATCGTCTGGCAGGCAAAGGGCAATCAGCAGTGACAGCAGCGCCAGGCCGACAAACGCGGCATAACAGAGCGAAAACAGTGGATAGCCGCCCACATCTCGCAGCCACTCGGTAAGCGTCGGCCCGACCACCGCGGCGATGACGCCCCCCGCCACAACCAGGGAAAGGGCTTTGGGTTTCAGGGCCTGAGACAGATTGTCGGTGGCCGCGAAGCGGTTGAAGTTGGCGAAGGCGATATACACACCCAACGCAGAATGGCTAAGGACCAGGGTTGCAAAATGCTGGTGCTCCACAGCCAGAAAGCCGCTGACGCCCGACAATGCCAAAGGAATCGCGCCCAGCATGAAAGCCTTCTTGCGGCCGATGCGGCTCATCAGCCTGGAGACCGGGTAGGTTGCCAGCATCAGGCTCAGAAACTGAAACCCGTACGGCACCGTGGACCACGCGGCATCAGGCGCCAGCGCCGCGCCGACAATGGCGGCCATGGTCACGGACATGACCGCGGTGGTCAGGTTGATCGACTGTGCGGTGAAATAGAGGTACGTGCGCCGCGGTAACGTGCTGTTCATAGTGCGTGCCCGTGGTAGGTGGACAGGTCGATTTCGGCATCGGGGAACGCGCAGATCAGCCGTTCCTTACCTTTGCCCAGGCGTTTGCGCCTGACGCTCAGGCGCCCGATACGCCCTGGTGAATCGAGGTGTGTGCCACCGCACGGAATTTCGATGCCGTTGTAGGTCCACAAACGTGCGTCTTCCAGGCCCTCGACCGCGTAGTGCTCGATGGGTGCATCGCAGCCGATCAGTTCGTTGGCCCGCCGCTCTATTTCATCCACCTCTTCGGCCGTGAAAGCGTCCTCGACCAGGAAGTCGAAACGTGCCGAATCCTCTTTGATGTGGCAGCCGATGGTCCATTGCTGCAGCTCTTCACGCAGCCCGATAGCAGCGGCATACAGAAAGTGACTGGCACTGTGAGACAGCGTCAGCCGTTCGCGCCGTTCGATATCGATGGTGATGCGGGCCGGCATGCCTGGCGTGACGTCATCCAGCAAGTGCAGGTCATCAGGGTGCAGGCTGTGAATAATGATGCCGCCCAGTTTCCCGCCCTTGAAACCTTCGAGGCGAATCGGGCTGCCATACAGTTTTTTCACCCAGACAAACCGCACAGTTCCCACCGGTAATTCAATGGTGCCGAAGTCCGCTTCCTGGCCGCCACCTTCCGGGTAAGCCACGGTACTCTGCAATTCAATGCCATCACTGTGCACGCGTGCTACTTGCGTATCAACGCCGGCCAGGTACTGGTCTTTGTAATACAGCTTTTCGGTATTGCGTAACACTTCATAGTTCAGAGCGCTCATGATTCCAGTACCACCTGCAATGATGTTTTAACCTGTACCCGGGCAGCAGCGGGAACATCTTTGGTAATAATGCAGCCCGGCCCGATAAATGCGCCGTCACCCACATGGATAGCGCCCAGCACACTGGCGAACGCGCCGATTTGTACCCGGTTGCCCAAGGTCGGGTGCCTGGGACTTGAAGGGTTGCCGCTGATACCACGGGCGCCCAGGGTGACGCCGCCCAGCACGTAGCAATCGTCACCAATGGTCGAGGTTTCGCCTATGACGGTGCCCATGCCGTGATCGATGATGAAGCGCGCGCCAATACGGCTGCGGAAGTGGATCTCCGCCCCGGAGAGCATTTTGCCGCGCCTGGAGATCATGGCCGCCAGGCATTGACCGCCGGCACCATAGGCAGCAGCGGTATTGGTGTAGATCCAATGGGCGAGCCGATAATGCAGAACGGCAGAATAAGAGGTGTACGTTCTTGCAATGAATACCAGGTCGCGGCCAGCTGCCGGATCTTTCAGGGCAAAGGCCTGCAAATCGGCATGGGCTTGTTCGGTGACACACTGAATAACCGAAGTTTCTTTTAACGCTTCGAATTCTTCAACTGAACAACACTCCAACAGCGCCGATGTAACAAGGTTCCTTACAACCTTGAATGTTTCCGGTTCATCAGGCACAGGTAGCCTGGCAATGACGGCTGATTGCATATCCATAGAGTGCATGGGCTCGATATCCAGTTGTCTGGTTGAACAGACGCTTAAGGTGTTGCCTTTGCGGGCAACCAACACTTCCGACAAGGGAATAGTGGCATGTACTGGCCATTTGAAAACGAACAGTCGACAAGCATTTCCGTTAACTGTTAGGCTTTTTTTTCTAACGGTTTGAGACCTGCCATGAACGCCAGCAGCCTTCATCACCAGTTAAGACAACGCCTGGATGCAGGGGAGTGGCTGCCCGGGCAGCGCATGCCCTCCATCCGGAAACTGACGGCTGCGGTCGACTTCAGTTACCACGACGTTGTTTCGGCCTACGCCCAGCTGGTCAGCGAAGGTGTGTTGACGGCTTCACCGGGCAGGGGCTACTTCGTCGCGACCCGGTCACGGCAAACCAGTGTGATCCACGAGCCCGACTGCATGGCGGGCGACCCGCTCTTCAAGCTGCTGCAAGGTGGCCAGCACTACACCAAGCTGGGCAGCGGCTGGCTCCCCCCCGCCTGGCGTGACACCGAGCTGCTGGCCAAGGCCATTCGCCGCACGGCGCGGCTGGAGCAAAGTTCGCTGGCCGAATACGGCGACATCCAGGGCTACTTGCCCATGCGCAAACAGCTGTGCGTACACATGAAACGGCTGACCCGTGTCGATGTTCGCCCCAACCAGTTGCTGACCACACTGGGCGCTACACAAGGCCTGGACCTGGTTGCGCGGCTGCTGATCAAGCCAGGCGACCACGTTTTCGTCGACGAGCCGGGTAACGGCAACCTGATCAAGCTGATCCAGCTGGCGGGCGGGCACGTTGTCGGCATACGGCGAACCCAGGACGGGCCGGACGTGGAAGAGATGAAAACCTACTTGGCCAGGCACAAGGTCAAGGCATTTTTCTGCAACAGCACCTTCCACAACCCGACCGGCAGCAACATCAGCCCGCACAACGCCTTCAGCGTCCTGCGCCTGGCGGTAGAGCACGAGTTCTTCGTGGTCGAGGACGATGTGTATGGCGACTTCAGCCCGGCCGTACGCCAGACCTTTGCCGAACTGGACAACCTTGACCGGGTTATCTACATCGGCAGTTTCTCCAAATGCCTGTCAGCATCGCTGCGCGTGGGTTTCATCGCCTGCTCCCAAGACCTGATCGAACCGCTGACACGCCTGAAACTGCTGACCTGTGTTGCCGTACCGGCGTTTTGCGAACGCTTTGTCAACACCATATTGTCGGATGGCACCTATGCCCGGCACATGAATGATGTGCAGCAGCGCCTGATCAGGCAGCAGGTCCAGACCCAGCGGCTTCTGATCGAGCGAGGCTGGCAGTTTGAAATCGCACCGCAAGGGGGGATGTTCCTCTGGGTCTACCACCCGGACCTGCCAGACCTGCAACCGCTGGTGCGCAAACTGGAACAAAACAAGATCCTGCTGATGCCCGGCTCGGCGTTCGCCGTTACCCGTGACTACCGGCGCTATGCCCGCATCAATTGCACGCACTTTTCCGAGACGTTGGCAGACCACTTCAACGTTTGAGGCAGCGCTGGCAAATAAACCGACCTGGGACCTTGCATGGCGCCTGCGCGCTTACTACCTTAGCGCCTTTCGAAACCCGCCACGCCTTGCAGGAGCCCTTGTCATGGCCGCCCCCGCCTTTCCTCCCTTCCGCCCGCGGTTCGCAACCGCTGCCACGCTGCTCGGCATGCTCGGGCTGGCCGGCTGCCAGACGGGCGGCTACCAGGACAGCGTGCCACCGACCCGTGGCGTGCAACCGCTCAAGGGCCTGGCGCAGAATGTTTCAGTACGCCGCAATGCCATGGGTGCGCCACTGATCGAAAGCAGCAGCTTCCATGATGCGCTCTTCAGCCTGGGCTATGTGCATGCCGGAGACCGCATCGAGCAGATGGTCGCCATGCGCCTGCTGGCCCAAGGCCGCCTGGCCGAACTGGCCGGCAGCGAAGCGCTGGACATCGACCGCCTGATGCGCGCGGCCAACCTCAAGCAAAGCGCCGCCCAGCAGTACGCCGACGCCTCGCCACGGCTCAAGCGCTTTTTCGAAGTGTACGCACGCGGGGTCAACGCCTACCTGTTCCGCTATCGCGACAAGCTGCCGGCCGGCCTGGCCAGCAGTGGCTATCGCCCGGAATACTGGAAGCCCGAAGACTCGGCGCTGATCTTCAACCTGTACGCGTTCAGCCAATCAGTGAACCTGCAGGAAGAATTGAGTGCCCTGACCCTGGCGCAGAAAGCCGGCAGCGACAAGCTGGCCTGGCTGCTGCCAGGCGCCCCGGACGAGCCATTGGCCGAAGGCGAGGTGGACAAGCTCAAGGGCCTGAACCTGGCCAGTCAGCTGCCTGGCCTGCCAGCGCTGGCAGCCGCCAGCCAGAAACTGGCCGACCTCGACCTGCTCGGCAGCCCGGGCTCGGCCAACCTGGCCCTGGCCCCGCAGCGCAGCCGCAGTGGCAAGAGCCTGCTGGCCAGCGACAGCCGCGCTGCCTGGGCCCTTAGCCCGATACAGATCCACACCAGCAAATACCAGGTTGCCGGCCTGTCGTTGCCGGGTTTGCCGATCGTGCTGGCCGGTTACAACGGCAAACTGGCCTGGAGCAGCAGCGCCGTGATGGCCGACAACCAAGACCTGTTCCTGGAACAACTGCGTCGTCAAGGCAGCCAGCTGAGCTACCTGGCCGACGGCAAATGGCTGCCGGCCCGCGCCCGTAGCGAAACGTTCTTCATCCGAGGCCAGCGCCCGCTGCGCGAGGTGATGTATGACACCCGCCACGGCACCCTGCTGTCCCAGCCAGACAACGCCAGCCTGGGCCTGGCGCTGAACCTGCCGCAGTTCAAGGGCGACCGCAGCCTGGATGCGCTGTTCGACCTGACCCGGGCCAGGAATGTGGAACGCGCCTTCGACAGCACCCGCGAAGTGACCGCTGCGGCCCTCAACTTTGTCTTCGCCGAGCCGGAGCACATCGGCTGGCAAGTCAGTGGCCGCTACCCCAACCGCCGCGAAGGCCAGGGCCTGCTGCCCTCGCCGGGCTGGGACGGGCGCTACGACTGGGACGGCTATGCCGACCCGATGCTGCACCCGTACGACCAGGACCCCACCGCTGGCTGGATCGGCCACGCCAACCAGCGCAGCCTGCCGCGCGGCTACGGCATGCAGCTGTCCAGCACCTGGTACTACCCCGAACGCGCCGAACGCCTGGCCCAGTTGGCCGGCAATGGCCGTCACGACAGCCGCAGCCTGATGGCCCTGCAGAACGACCAGGTAACCCTGCTGGCCGACAAGCTCAAGCAGATGTTCGACGCCCCCGGCATGGCCCAGCCCTTGAAGCAGGCGATTGATGCCCTGCCCGCCGCCCAACGGGACAAAGCCCGCGACACGCTGGCCCGTCTCAAGGCCTTCGATGGCCGCCTGAGCCCGGTGTCGGCGGATGCAGCGCTGTACGAGCTGTTTCTGCAGGAGGTAACGCGGCAAACCTTCCTCGACGACCTGGGTCCGGAATCCGGCCCGGCCTGGCAGGCGTTCGTGAGCAATGCCCGCTTGTCGTTCTCGGCCCAGGCCGATCACCTGCTGGGCCGCGACGACAGCCCGTTCTGGGATGACCGCAACACCCCACAAAAAGAAGACAAGCCTGCCATTCTCGCCCGCAGCCTGGCGGGAGCAATGGACGCCGGGATCGCGCAACTGGGCGCCGACCGCCGCGCCTGGCAATGGGGCAAGCTGCACCAGTACCGCTGGCCAGCACCGGCCTACCATGGCCTGGGCGAAGCCATCAGCCGCTCACCGCTGGCTGCAGGTGGCGACTTCACCACCCTGGCCCTGACGCCATACGCCTGGGGCAGCGACTTCGACACCCGCCTGCCGGCCTCGGCGCGGATGATCGTCGACTTCGGCCAGGCCGAACCCTTGCAGGTGCTGACCAGCAGCGGCCAGTCCGGTAACCCGGCAAGCACGCACTACAGCGACGGGCTGGATGCCTGGTTCAAAGGCCGGTTCATGAGCCTGCCGCTGCAGCAGCAGAACTTCGGGCGGGCGTATGGCAGCCAGCGGCTCACGCTGGTACCTGGCAAATAACGGGCATCGCCTGTTTTGGGGCTGCATTGCAGCCCCAGCCATTTCCGGTCGAACTTCCTTCCTCCTGCATGGCTCATAACTGGTAACTCCAAACCAGCGCCCGCGCCATGGACCTTGTCATCGCCCGCCCCGAAGGCCTCTACTGCCCGCCCGGTGATTTCTACATCGACCCTTGGCGGCCCGTGGACCGCGCCGTGATCACCCATGGCCACGGTGACCATGCACGTACCGGCAATGGCCATTATCTGACCGCCAGCCCAGGTGCAGGCATTCTGCGTAGTCGGTTGGGCCAGGGCATCGATTTGCAGACCCTGCCCTACGGTGAGCGCCTGCTTCACCATGGGGTGACCCTGAGCCTGCACCCGGCCGGGCACGTGCTGGGTTCGGCACAGGTGCGCCTGGAGTACCAAGGTGAAGTCTGGGTCGCGTCCGGTGACTACAAGGTAGAGCCCGATGGCACCTGTACGCCTTTCGAACCCGTGCCGTGCCACACCTTCATCACCGAGTCGACGTTCGGCCTGCCCATTTATCGCTGGCCCAGCCAGGCTGAGGTCTTTGCCGACATAAACGCCTGGTGGCGGGCCAACAGCAACCAGGGCAAGGCCAGCGTGCTGTTCTGCTATGCCTTCGGCAAGGCCCAGCGGATTTTGCATGGGCTGGACGCCAGCATCGGGTCAATCCTTGTACATGGCGCCGTCGAGCCGCTCAACCGGGTGTACCGGGACGCCGGTATCCACCTGCCCAAAACCCTCTACGCCGGGGATATACCGCGCAACGACCCACTGCTGCGCCAAGCGCTGGTCCTGGCCCCCCCGTCGGCCAGCGGCAGTAGCTGGATGCGCCGCTTCGGCGAGTACAGCGATGCCTTCGCCAGTGGCTGGATGCTGCTGCGCGGCACCCGCCGGCGGCGCGGTGTGGACCGGGGCTTCGTCCTCTCGGACCATGCCGACTGGCCCGGCCTGCTGTGGGCAATCGGCCAGACCGGCGCCGAACGGGTGATGGTCACCCACGGCTCGGTCAACGTGCTGGTGCGCTACCTCAACGAACAAGGCCTCGATGCCCGCGCCTTCGCCACCGAATACGGCGACGAAGACGACGTCGTCACGGCCGAACCCACACCATGAAAGCCTTCGCCACGTTGTACCTGCGCCTGGATGCGACCACGTCCAGCAACGCCAAACTTGAGGCCCTGCGCGACTATTTCGCCAATGCCCCCGCCGAGGATGCCGCCTGGGCCGTGTACTTTCTGGCCGGCGGGCGCCCGCGCCAGCTGGTGCCCACTCGCGTGTTGCGCGCACAGGCAACGGCTCAGGCCGGGTTGCCGGACTGGCTCTTCGAAGAAAGCTATCAGGCAGTGGGTGACCTGGCCGAAACCATTTCGCTGTTGCTACCCATACACGCCGATGGCAGCGATGAAGGCCTTGCCACCTGGGTGGAGCAGCATTTGCTGCCCCTGCGCGGGCTACCGCCTGAGCAGGTGCAGCAGCGCCTGCAGCCGCTCTGGGCGCAGCTGGATCGCCCCAGCCTGATGCTGTGCCTGAAGCTGATCACCGGCAGTTTTCGCGTGGGCGTATCGAAGTTGCTGGTCACCCGCGCCCTGGCGCAACTGGCCGGGCTGGACGCCAAGCGCGTGGCCCAGCGCCTGGTCGGTTACACCGACATTGGCCATCGCCCTACCGCAGCCAGCTACCAGAAGCTGATCGCCCCGGAGTCCGCCGATGAGCATCGCCAGCGCGGCGGCCAGCCCTACCCATTCTTCCTGGCCCACCCGCTACAAGCCTCTACCGATCAGTTCGATACCCTGCTCGGGCCGCCAGGCAACTGGCAAATCGAGTGGAAGTGGGACGGCATTCGCGCCCAGGTGGTCAAGCGCGAGGGCCAGCTGTGGGTGTGGTCGCGCGGCGAAGAGTTGGTGACCGAGCGCTTCCCCGAACTGCACACCCTGGCGCAGACGCTCCCCGATGGCGTGGTGCTCGACGGCGAGATTCTGGTCTGGAAACCAGGTGATACGGGGGCTGAACTGGCCGTGCAGCCTTTTGCCCTGCTACAGCAGCGCCTGGGGCGCAAAACGCTGGGCAAGAAATTGCTGACCGACGCGCCGGTGGTGTTGCAGGCCTACGACCTGCTGGAGTGGCAAGGCGAAGACTGGCGCAACCGGCCGCAGCACGAGCGCCGCAGCCAACTGGAACGCTTGGTCGATGCGCACCCGCTTGCCCCCGTGCTGCTGTCGCCGCTGCTGACAGGCCCGGACTGGGCCGACCTTGCCCACCAGCGCGAACAGTCGCGCAGCCTGGGTGTCGAGGGCCTGATGCTCAAGCAGCGCGAGGCCCTTTACGGCGTGGGGCGTACCAAGGATATGGGTACTTGGTGGAAGTGGAAGATCGACCCGTTCAGCGTCGATGCCGTGCTGATCTATGCCCAACGCGGCCACGGCCGGCGTGCAAGCCTGTACAGCGACTACACCTTCGCCGTATGGGACGCACCGGCCGGCACCCCGGGGCGAGCATTGGTACCCTTTGCCAAAGCCTATTCGGGGCTCAGTGACGAAGAAATGCGCAAGGTCGATGCCATTATCCGCAAGACCACGGTGGAAACCTTCGGCCCGGTACGCAGCGTAACGCCTACGCTGGTGTTCGAACTGGGCTTCGAAGGCATTGCCTTGTCCAGGCGCCACAAGAGCGGTATTGCCGTGCGCTTTCCGCGCATGCTGCGCTGGCGGCTGGACAAGCCGGTGGAAGAGGCCGATGACCTGGCCACCTTGCAGGCACTGCTGGCCTGAAAAGGTGGCGACTCCATTGAGGCGCAACGCTGAAAACTATGCTTCTATCAGTGTGCCGACCTGTGTCGCAGACCGTATTCGCCACGCATCCAGGACCACCATGCACCATTCAACCCACGACCTGCTCTCACCCGTTCCGGGCATCACCCGCCAGTTGCACAGCTTCCACTTCGGCCCTCGCAGTGGCGGCAAAGTCTATATCCAGGCCTCCCTGCATGCCGACGAACTGCCCGGCATGCTGGTGGCATGGCACCTCAAGCGCTGCCTGACAGCACTGGAAGAACAAGGCCGCCTGCAGCGCGAGATCATCCTGGTGCCGGTGGCCAACCCGGTCGGCCTAGAGCAAGTGCTGCTGGATGCACCGCTGGGGCGCTTCGAGCTGCAAAGCGGCGAGAACTTCAACCGCAACTTCGTCGACCTGTCGGACAGCATCGGCGACCAGATAGAAGAACACCTTACCCAGAACCCGGCGCACAACGTCGAGCTGATCCGCGAATACCTGCGTCGTGGGCTGGACGCGCACCCGGCCCGCACACCGCTGCAAGCCCAGCGCCTGATCCTGCAGCGCCTGGCCTGCGATGCCGACATGGTGCTGGACCTGCACTGCGACTTCGAGGCGGTCGAACACCTGTACACCACACCCGATGCCTGGCCACACATCGAGCCGCTGGCCCGCTACCTGGGCGCCCAGGCCAGCCTGCTGGCCACCGACTCGGGCGGGCAGTCGTTCGATGAGTGCTTCAGCCTGGTCTGGTGGCAGTTGCAGCAACGCTTCGGCAAGCGCTTCCCGATCCCGCTGGGCTGCTGCTCGGTAACTGTAGAACTGCGCGGCCAGGCCGATGTCAGCCATGACCTGGCCAGCAAAGACTGCCAGGCGATACTCGACTTCCTTACCCACGCGGGCGTTATCGAAGGCGCCAGCCCTGCCCTGCCACCCTTGCCCAGCCCGGCCACGCCGCTGGCTGCTGTCGAACCGGTAGTGACGCCACTGGGCGGGTTGCTGGTGTATCACGCCAAACCCGGACAGTACCTGGAAGCCGGGCAGTTGATTGCCGAAGTCATCGACCCGCTCAGTGATCGGGTAACGGCAGTGCGCAACAGCCAACCGGGCCTGCTATATGCCCGCAGCGTAAGGCGCATGGCCACTTCTGGTATGGTCATCGCCCATGTTGCTGGCGAGCAGGTATGTCGCAGTGGCTACCTGCTGGGCAACTGATTCGGTAAAACCATTGCACCTGGCGGGCGGTCTGTAGAAGCACAGCCTTCGAAGGACCACTCGCCTCATGCCCGCTGCCACCGACCTTGCCAATGCCTGGTTTGCCAGGCGTGGCTGGAAGCCATTCGCTTTCCAGCGCCGCGTTTGGGCTGCTGTGGCACGCGGCGAATCCGGCCTGCTGCACGCCAGTACCGGTGCCGGCAAAACCTACGCCGTGTGGCTCGCCGCGCTTCGTGCGTTCAAGCCCCAGCCCCAAGGCAGCCAACCGGCGCCATTGCAGGTGGTGTGGGTGACGCCCATGCGCGCCCTGGCTGCCGACACCGCACGCGCCCTGCAGGTGCCCGTGGATGAACTGGCGCTGCCGTGGAGCGTTGGGGTACGCAGCGGTGACACAGGCAGCGCCGAACGAGCCCGACAGGCTCGGCGCCTGCCAAGTGTGCTGGTCACCACACCCGAGAGCCTGACGCTGCTGCTGACGCGCGCGCAGGCCCGCGAAGATTTCGCCACCCTGCGGCTGGTGGTGGTGGATGAATGGCACGAACTGCTGGGTAACAAGCGCGGGGTACAACTGCAGCTGGCCCTGGCCCACCTGCGCCACTGGCATGCAGGCCTGCCGACCTGGGGCCTCTCCGCCACCCTGGGCAACCTGCAACATGCGCTGGACGTTCTGCTGCCGCAAGGCGGCCTGCTGGTACAGGGCCGACAGGACAAGGCGCTGCAAGTCGACACCTTGCTGCCAACAGCGATCGATCGCTTCCCCTGGGCCGGGCACATGGGCCTGAAGATGCTCGACCAGGTCAGCCGGGAAATCGAGGCCAGTGCCAGTTGCCTGGTGTTCACCAACACCCGCGCCCAGGCCGAGCTCTAGTACCAGGCCCTGCTTGAAGCCCGCCCTGACTGGGCCGGGCTGATCGCCCTGCACCATGCCTCGCTGGCCCGCGATACCCGCGACTGGGTGGAACGTAGCCTCAAGCAGGGCAGCCTGAAAGCGGTGATCTGCACGTCCAGCCTTGACCTTGGCGTGGACTTTCTACCCGTGGAACGGGTGCTGCAAATCGGCTCGGCCAAAGGCATCGCCCGCCTCATGCAACGGGCCGGGCGCTCCGGGCACGCACCGGGGCGGCGCTCGCGAATCACCCTGGTACCTACCCACAGCCTGGAACTGGTGGAGGCAGCTGCAGCCCGACAAGCACTGATGGCCGGGCACATCGAAGCCCGCTGCTCGCCGCAACTGTGCATGGACGTGCTGGTGCAGCACCTGGTCAGCATGGCCTTGGGCAGTGGCTTTCGACCCAAGCAGCTACTGGCCGAAGTGCGCAGCACCTGGGCCTTCCGCACGTTGCGCGACAGCCAGTGGCAGTGGGCGCTGGACTTCGTCTGCCACGGTGGCAGTTCACTTTCCGCCTACCCGGATTACCAGCGCGTCGAGCCCCAGCCCGACGGCGTTTACCGGGTTGCCAGCGAACGCCTGGCACGGCGCCACCGCATGAGCATCGGCACCATCGTCAGCGACGCCAACCTGCAACTGAAATACTGGAGCAAGGGCGGCGGAGGCAAGACGCTGGGCAGTGTCGAAGAAGCGTTCATCGCCCGCCTGCGTCCCGGCGACACGCTCGTGTTTGCCGGGCGGGTGCTGGAACTGGTACGCGTGGAAAACATGACCGCCTATGTGCGCCGCAGCACCGCACGCAAGGCTGCGGTGGCACGCTGGAACGGTGGGCGCATGCCACTATCGAGCGAACTGGCCGATGCCCTGGTCGAGCAGCTCGATTCTGCGGCCCATGGCCGCTTTGACGGCCCGGAGATGCGAACCGTGCGCCCGCTGCTGGCGTTGCAGGCACAGTGGTCGGCGTTGCCAACCACCGGCACGCTGCTGGCCGAGACTTTCAAGTCCCGCCAGGGCTGGCACGTGTTCTTGTACCCCTTTGCCGGGCGCCTGGCCAACCTGGGCCTGGCCAACCTGATTGCCTGGCGGGTCAGCCGCGTACAACCGCTGTCGGTATCGATTGCCGTCAACGACTACGGGTTCGAACTGCTCAGCCCTGCACCGGTGGACTGGACAACGCACCTGCCAAAAGCGCTGGGTACCGAGCACTTGCTGGAAGATGTGCTGGCCAGCCTGAATGCAGGGGAAATGGCACTGCGGCGTTTTCGCGAAATTGCCCAGATTGCCGGGCTGGTGTTTGGCGGGTACCCAGCGGCACAGAAGAGCACTCGACAGATCCAGGCATCCAGCGGGTTGTTCTATGAAGTATTTCGCAAGCATGACGCCGGTAACCTGCTACTCGGCCAGGCACGGGACGAAGTGCTGGGCGAGGAGCTGGAGATCGAGCGGCTGCGTCGGCAATTGCTGAAAATGGCCAGCCTGAAGCTGGACCTGCAGGTATTGAAGCGACCGGGGCCGCTGGCCTTCGCTTTACTGGTAGAGGGCATGCGCGAGACGCTGAGCACCGAGAAGCTGGCAGACCGGATTGCGCGAATGGTTGCAGAACTGGAACAAGCGGCAGGCAAGGCATGAGTCACCAGCCCATCGAACACGCAGGCCAGGTGCTCTGGCTGCTTGCCGACAAGGCCATCTATTGGCCCAGCCGCCGAGCATTGCTGGTGGCCGACGTACACATCGGCAAGGCTGCCAGCTATCGTGCCCTGCACCAGCCTGTGCCGCGAGGCACCACAGACGCAACGCTCACCCGGCTGGATGCCTTGCTGGCAGCCCATGACTGCGACCAGCTGATCGTCCTCGGGGACTTCCTGCATGCACGCACTGCCCGGGCGCCAGCAACGCTGGCCAGGCTGCATGCGTGGCGGCAGCGCCACGCGCACCTGAACATTGTACTGATACGCGGTAATCATGATCGTAACGCAGGCGATCCACCTGCATCGCTTCGCATTGAGGTCAAGGACGAGCCCTGGATACTGGAACCTTTCGCGCTCCAACACGAACCAGCACCTCACCCGGCTTACCCAGTGCTGGCCGGCCATGTGCACCCGGTCTTTGTGCTACGCGGCACGGCCCGCCAGCGCCTGCGACTGCCGTGCTTCCTGATCGACGCTCACGTCAGCCTGCTGCCGGCATTCGGCGAGTTCACCGGCGGCTGGAAGATCGCGCCATCCGGCACCAGCCGGGTATACCTGGCTGGTGCCGGGCGCGTCTGGCCGCTGTAACGGCGCTCAGGCGACAGGTACTGGCGGCGGCTCATCCGGCAAGGTCGGCTCGCCCGGCTCCATGGGTGGCCTCTCGCCAGGCTCTGGGGGCCGCGGGGTATCGGGGTCAGGCTGATGGGGCACGCCCCCCGCCTGCATGGGCAGCGGGTGCGCCAGCAATGACCAGGGCAACAACCCCACGTGGTTGGGCTGCAGGCCTGCCAGCTTGGCACTGATTGCGGGATGGAGTTTCATTGGCTGCTCCTGACGAAAGCCGATGCACATCATGCGCACCGGCGTTACTTTGTTGGAGTGCCAAAGGCGCGAGTAATTCCCCGCGCTTGTCGGCTCAGGTACGCGGCAGGGTGACGCCGCGCTGGCCCTGGTATTTGCCGCCACGGTCCTTGTAGGACACTTCGCATTCTTCGTCAGACTGAAGGAACAGCATCTGTGCCACGCCTTCGTTGGCGTAGATCTTCGCCGGCAGCGTGGTGGTGTTGGAGAACTCCAGCGTCACGTGGCCTTCCCACTCGGGCTCGAGCGGGGTGACGTTGACGATGATGCCGCAACGGGCGTAGGTGCTCTTGCCCAGGCAAATGGTCAGCACGTCACGCGGAATGCGGAAGTATTCGACGGTGCGCGCCAAGGCAAAAGAGTTTGGCGGGATGATGCACACGTCGCTCTTGATGTCGACGAAGCTGCCGGCATCGAAGTTTTTCGGGTCGACGGTAGCCGAGTTGATGTTGGTAAACACCTTGAATTCGTCGGCGCAGCGGACATCGTAGCCATAGCTGGAGACGCCAAAGGAGATCACCCGGCTGTCTTGTTCGCCGCGCACCTGGCGCTCGACGAACGGTTCGATCATGCCGTGTTCCTGCGCCATGCGGCGAATCCACTTGTCCGATTTTATGCTCATGGCGGGGGTGTCCTGAAGAGTTGCGTGGTGAAAATCGTGACGCGCATCTTACCGGTCCCGGCGCCCAGGTTAAAGTTCTATGCCTCATCCCGCGCCGGGCGGGGGCTGCAGCCGCCGTCGATCCGAATTTGCTTAAAGCGCCTTCTGACCATTGGCAGGTTGCGGAAAGTGGGGTAAGGTGGCGCCACTGTGCTGCACGTGACACCGAGAATCTCTAGTTTGATGCACGATCCTGATCGGCCCATCGCTGAATTTTCTGCTCTCTTTGCGCTCAGTCCCGGGCAGGGTTTTTCCTGACCGTTATCAAATTGTCCAAGGAGACAGAAAAATGTCCAACCGTCAATCCGGTGTTGTTAAGTGGTTCAACGATGAGAAAGGCTACGGCTTCATCACCCCTCAGTCGGGCGACGACCTGTTCGTGCACTTCAAAGCCATCCAAGCTGACGGCTTCAAAACCCTGAAAGAAGGCCAGGCTGTTACTTTCGTCGCTACCCGCGGCCAGAAAGGCATGCAGGCTGAAGAAGTTCAAATCGCCTAAGTCGATCTAGCTTCTAGCTTTCAAAAAAACCCGCCTTCTGGCGGGTTTTTTTATGCCTGCCTGAAAAACCGAGTTACCCGCGAAGCAGGCAACTCGGTTTCAGGTCAGTCTTCGCTGATGGTAATGCTCGGCATCGCCGGCGCCGCCGCCTCTTGCAGCACAATCCGCGCACCCACCTGGCGGGCCAGCTCCTGGTAGACCATGGCAATCTGACTTTCCGGCTCGGCAATCGCCGTCGGCTTGCCGCTGTCGGCCTGTTCGCGGATCAACATCGACAATGGCAACGACGCCAGCAGGTCAACGCCATACTGGCTGGCCAGTTTCTCACCGCCGCCTTCGCCGAACAGATGCTCGGCATGGCCGCAATTCGAACAGATGTGCACGGCCATGTTCTCGACCACGCCCAGCACCGGGATGTTGACCTTGCGGAACATCTCCACACCCTTCTTGGCATCCAGCAACGCCAGGTCCTGCGGCGTGGTGACGATCACCGAGCCCGCCACCGGCACTTTCTGCGCCAAGGTCAGCTGAATGTCGCCGGTACCCGGCGGCATGTCGATGACCAGGTAATCCAGGTCATTCCAGGCGGTCTGGGTGACCAGTTGCAGCAGCGCACCGGAAACCATCGGGCCGCGCCAGACCATCGGTGTGTTGTCGTCGGTGAGGAAGGCCATGGACATGACCTCCACGCCATGGGCCTTGATCGGCACAAACCACTTCTGCTCGCGAATCTGCGGGCGGGTGCCTTCGGCAATACCGAACATCACCCCTTGGCTAGGGCCGTAGATATCGGCATCGAGAATACCCACCCGTGCGCCTTCGCGGGCCAGCGCCAGCGCCAGGTTGGCCGCAGTGGTCGACTTGCCCACACCGCCCTTGCCCGAGGCCACGGCGATGATGTTCTTGACGTTGGCCATGGCCGGCACCTGGGCCTGGGCCTTGTGAGCGGCGACCACGCAGTCGATCGATACCTGGGCGCTGCTGACGCCCTCAAGGTTGCCGATGGCCGTCTGCAATACCTGGGCCCAACCATTCTTGAACAAAGCGGCGGCATAGCCCAGCTGCAATTGCACGCTGACCTGCCCGCCCTGGATGTCGATGGCGCGCACGCAACCGGCGCTGACCGGATCCTGGTTCAGGTAGGGGTCGGTGTACTGGCGAAGCACGCCTTCGACGGCGGCACGGGTGACGGCACTCATGGAGACTCCCATTGGCAAACTGAATGTGAAACAGGCGCCTATCCTAACCCGTCAATCGTCAGTAGATGCGCATGCGGGGTGAAATATCTTCGCCAGCCCTTTATAGTGGCCGATCACCCTTAATTTTTACCCCGTAGCCAGATAAGTAGCCGAGCCACCATGTCCGAGCCACGTCAGATTCTCGTCACCAGCGCCCTGCCCTATGCCAATGGATCCATCCATCTAGGCCATATGCTCGAGTACATCCAGACAGACATGTGGGTCCGCTTCCAGAAAATGCGTGGCAACCAGTGCATCTATGTCTGCGCCGACGACGCCCACGGCTCGGCCATCATGCTGCGCGCCGAGAAGGAAGGCATCACCCCGGAGCAACTGATCGCCAACGTCCAGGCCGAGCACAGTAGCGACTTCGCCGATTTCCTGGTGGATTTCGACAACTTCCACTCTACCCACAGCGAAGAGAACCGCGAGCTGTCGGGCCTGATCTACACGCGCCTGCGTGAAGCCGGGCACATCGCCACCCGTTCGGTAACCCAGTACTTCGACCCGGAAAAGGGCATGTTCCTGGCCGACCGTTTCATCAAGGGCACCTGCCCCAAGTGCGCGGCGGAAGACCAGTACGGCGACAACTGCGAAAAATGCGGTGCCACCTACGCGCCTACCGAGCTGAAGAACCCCAAATCGGCGATCTCCGGGGCCACCCCGGTGCTGCGTGACTCCCAGCACTTCTTCTTCAAACTGCCAGACTTCCAGGCCATGCTGCAGCAGTGGACCCGCAGCGGCACCCTGCAGGACGCGGTAGCCAACAAACTGGCCGAATGGCTGGACTCCGGCTTGCAAGAGTGGGACATCTCCCGCGATGCGCCGTACTTCGGCTTCGAAATCCCCGGTGAACCGGGTAAATACTTCTACGTGTGGCTGGACGCGCCAATCGGCTACATGGCCAGCTTCAAGAACCTTTGTGCACGCCGCCCGGAACTCGACTTCGATGCGTTCTGGAACGAAGGCTCCAAGGCCGAGCTGTACCACTTCATCGGCAAGGACATCGTCAACTTCCACGCCCTGTTCTGGCCAGCCATGCTCGAAGGTGCCGGTTTCCGCAAGCCGACTGCCGTCAATGTGCATGGCTACCTGACCGTCAACGGCGCGAAGATGTCGAAATCGCGCGGCACCTTCATCAAGGCCCGTACCTACCTCGATCACCTGCAGCCGGAATACCTGCGTTACTACTACGCAGCCAAGCTGGGGCGTGGCGTCGACGATCTGGACCTGAACCTGGAAGACTTCGTGCAGAAGGTCAACTCCGACCTGGTGGGCAAGGTCGTGAACATTGCCAGCCGCTGCGCCGGCTTCATCCACAAAGGCAACGAAGGCGTGATGGTAAGCGGTGATGCCGCGCCTGAGCTGACCGAAGCCTTCCTGGCTGCCGCTCCGTCCATCGCCGAAGCCTATGAAGGCCGTGACTTTGGCCGCGCCATGCGTGAAATCATGGCACTGGCCGACCGCGCCAACGCCTGGATCGCCGACAAGGCACCGTGGTCGCTGGCCAAGCAGGAAGGCAAACAGGATGAAGTGCAGGCCATTTGTGCCCAGGGCATCAACCTGTTCCGCCAGCTGGTGATCTTCCTCAAGCCGGTACTGCCGGTGCTGGCAGCAGACGCCGAGGCGTTCCTCAACGTTGCCCCGCTGGCCTGGAGCGACCACCTGTCGCGCCTGGAAAACCATAAACTGAACCCGTTCAAGGCCTTGATGAGCCGCATCGAACCGGCCAAGGTCGAAGCCATGGTCGCCGCCAGCAAGGAAGACCTGCTGGCTGCCGAAGCCAAGGCCCCGGCCGGCAACGGCGAGCTGACCAAGGACCCGCTGTCGGCAGAAATCGAGTTCGACACCTTCGCTGCCGTCGACCTGCGCGTGGCGCTGATCGTCAAAGCCGAAGCCGTGCCGGGCGCCGACAAACTGCTGCAACTCACCCTGGACATCGGTGACGAGCGCCGCAACGTGTTCTCCGGCATCAAGTCGGCCTACCCCGACCCGTCCAAACTGGAAGGCCGCCTGACCATGATGGTCGCCAACCTCAAGCCCCGGAAAATGCGTTTTGGCGTATCCGAGGGCATGGTCATGGCTGCCGGCCCTGGCGGTGAAGAAATCTACCTGCTGAGCCCGGACAGCGGCGCCAAGCCAGGCCAGCGCATCAAGTGACACCCCCTGCCCCGGCCCTCGTGCCGGGGCAGTTTCTTCTGCGCCTTGATTACCGGACAATCACCCGCATTCCCGGCTATCGTCATCTCATGAGCGATTACCTTCTGGTCCTGATCGGCGCCGCGCTGGTCAATCACCTGTGCCTGTTGCAGCAGCCAATCCCCCGGCTGAACCTGCATGTGCATGGCCTGGCCTGCGCTCTTTGCATTGCCTTGGGCACGATCGGCGCACACTTGCTGATGCGGGGGGTACTTGCCCCGCTGCACATCCCCGACCTTGCCCTGTTCCTGTTATTGCACTGGCTGGCACTGCTCGCCTGGGGCTTGCCGTGGCTGCTGGGCAAGTGGCGCCCGGCCTGGCCCGTAGTCGGGTTGCCAGCGCTGCTGTCGAGCAATGCCGCAGTGCTGGGGCTCGCCCTGCAGCAGGCAGGCGATGACAGCGCCTGGCCCTCGACGCTGCTGCAAGGTTTACTGGCGGGCGGCGGCTTCTGGCTGGCACTGGTGTTGTTCGCCGACTTGCGCCAGCGCAGTGCCCATGCCGATATCCCCGGCGCACTGCGCGGCCTGCCGCTCGAGTTGATCGGCGCCGGGGTGATGGCCATGGCATTTTCTGGCTTTAACGGTATGTTCGGACAATGATCAGCCAGCCCGATCCGCGACTGCGCACGAGTATGGGCCTGGTCCTGCTGGCCTGTTTGCCTGGCCTGCTGGCGTTGTTGTGGTTGCATGGCTGGGGCATGCTGCTGAACCTGTTGCTAAGTGCCACCGCCGCATTGCTGTGCGAAGCTGTGCTGCTGGCGTTGCGCGGCCAACCGCTGAGCACGGCGCTAGGCGACGGCAGCGCACTGGTAACCGCCGTGCTGCTGGCGGCCGCCCTGCCCACCCTGGCCCCGTGGTGGTTGCCGGTGGTCGCGGCAAGCGTTGCCATCGGTTTCGGCAAACAGGCCTTTGGCGGCGTCGGACGCAATCCGTTCAACCCGGCCATGGTCGGTTATGCCTTCGTGCTGCTGAGCTTCCCCTTGCAGATGAACCATTGGCCGGGGCAACCCCCAGGCCTGTTCGACAGTTTGCAGCAGGTATTCACCGCAGGCGAACAGATCGACGCCTGGGCCCGGCCGACGTTGCTCGACGGCCTGCGCCACAACCGCAGCCTGACCATCGAGGAGCTGTTCGCCAGCCATCCAGGCTTCGGCAACATCGGCGGGCGCGGCAGCGAATGGGTCAACCTGGCATTCCTGCTCGGCGGCCTGTTCCTGTTGCAGCGCAAGGTGATCAGCTGGCATGCACCACTGGGCCTGCTGACAGGGCTGTTCGTGTTCAGCCTGCTGGGCTGGAACGGCTCTGGGTCGGACTCCAACGGCTCACCCTTGCTGCACCTGTTCTCCGGCTCGACCATGCTGGCAGCCTTTTTCATTGCCACCGAGCCGGTGTCGGGGCCCAGGAACGAACGGGCCAGGCTGTACTTCGGCCTGGGTGCCGGGCTACTCATCTACCTGATTCGCACCTGGGGCAGCTACCCGGATGGCACCGCGTTCGCCGTCCTGCTGATGAACCTCATGGCACCAACGCTTGAACGCCTTGCGGCAAAGCCCCAACAGGCCGCCCGATGAAACGCCTGACGCATGATGTGAGCCTGCTGGTGCTGATTGGGGTATTGGCAGTGTCCGCCACGCTGGCATGGCGGCACTTGACCGGCCCAGCCATCACCGGTGCCGAGAAGCAACTGCAAAGCCGTCAACGGCTGGCCGTGCTGCCCGAGGGCAGTTATGACAACCAACCGTTGGACAGCTCGCTCGCGAAGCCCGAGGCGCAGCGGCCCAACAGCCGCATCCTGGCGGCTTACCGTGCCACGATGGCAGGCAAACCAAGCGCGATCGTCCTGGTCACTCAAACCCAAGGTTATGCCGGACCCATCGTACTGAGCGTAGCCATCGCCACAGATGGCCGCCTGATCGGCAGCCAGGTCATGGAGCAACAGGAAAGCCCCGGCCTGGGCGCACGCCTGGGCGACCCGCAGTTGCACTGGCTGGGGCAGTTCGACAACCGCCATCAGGGCGACCATTGGGCGCTGAAGCGGGACCAGGGTGACTTTGACCAACTGGCCGGCGCGACCGTGACTTCACGGGCGGTGATCACCGCGCTGCAAGAGGCGCTGAGCTATTTCGATGAGCAGCGCAGCGCACTGCTGGAGGGTGCGGCACATGAATAGGTTTTGCCTGCTGGCCGTAAGCCTGACACCCCTGCTGGGTGCGACCCGAACGCTGCATGAGGGCATCGCCATTGGCCTGTGCGCAGTCGTGATGGGCAGCCTGCATCAGCTTTTGCTGACACCGCTGCGCCAGCGCCTGGCCAGCTGGGCCTATGTGCCAGCCAGCCTGCTGATGCTGGCAGCCTTGGCCAGTTGCCTGCAAATGGCCTTGCGCGCAGGGTCGCTGCCTTTGGCACTTGCCCTGGGCCATTATCCTGCCCTGCTGTGCCTGCAGTGCCTGGCCTGCGATCATCTGCTGCCCGATCAAGGCCGCTGGCGCATGCTCGCCGGGTATTTCTGTGCGGTATTTGCCCTCTGCCTGGTGCTCGGCGCCAGCCGCCAATGGCTGGCCAACGTTGCCAACCTGCACGTGGCCAGCCTGGCCCCGGGCGCCCTGCTACTGCTCGGACTGCTGCTGGCCTTGTACAATCGCTTGCGTCCGGGCCCTGCCCACCCACGTCGTCAAGGAAAGCTTTGATTTCATGAATGCCGCCAAACGCCTGGAGATTTTTCGCAGGCTGCACGAAGACAACCCAGACCCGAAGACAGAACTGGCCTACACCACCCCGTTCGAGCTGCTGGTCGCCGTGACACTGTCCGCGCAATCCACCGACGTCGGCGTCAACAAGGCCACTGCCCGCCTGTTCCCCGTCGCCAATACGCCCGAGGCCATCTATGCCTTGGGCGTTGAAGGCCTTAGCGAGTACATCAAGACCATCGGGCTATACAACAGCAAGGCCAAGAATGTCATAGAGGCCTGCCGGCTGCTGATCGAACGCCACGGCAGCCAGGTGCCACAAACCCGCGAAGCCTTGGAGGCGTTGCCCGGTGTGGGCCGCAAGACCGCCAACGTGGTGCTCAACACAGCGTTCCGCCAACCGACCATGGCGGTGGACACCCACATCTTCCGGGTGAGTAACCGCACGGGTATTGCGCCTGGCAAAACGGTGCTGGAAGTGGAAAAGAAACTGGTCAAGTTCGTGCCAAAAGATTACCTGCTCGATGCCCACCACTGGCTGATCCTGCACGGGCGCTACGTATGCCAGGCGCGCAAGCCAAGGTGCGGCAGTTGCAGGATCGAAGATTTGTGCGAGTACAAGCACAAAACCTCCGACGATTGAGGCAATAGCTGGAAACCCCTCACCACGATTGAAAAAATCTTTTTTACCGGCGTCTGCTTTCTGGTTATAAGGACGGCCAATGGCCCCTTGGCTTGGAGCGACTCATGAGTACCGATAAAGACGACCTGTCGATCGAAGATGATTTTGTTGCCGCAGACGACGACGCGGAGCCTCAGGTGGAAACAGCAAAGACCAACCTGAGCAAACGCCGCACCATCGATAACATGCTGGAAGAACGGCGCCTGCAAAAGCAGTTGGCCGATTTCGACTACGACCTGTAAAGCCAGACCTGTAGCCTTGGCAAAGCCTCCTGACTGGAGGCTTCAAGGCTTGGCAGTCAGTTCAGTCCTTGCCGCTGCGCCAACTCGATCAGGTCGACCAGCGACCGTGCATTGAGCTTGAGCAGCAGCCGCGACTTGTAGGTACTGACCGTCTTGTTGCTGAGGTACATGCTGTCGGCAATCTCCTTGTTCGAACGCCCTCGCGCCAGTTGTTGCAGCACCGTCATTTCACGCGCGGAGAGGCGATTGACCATGTCCACCTCGCTTCCCGCCCCCCTGCCACGTGACGCATGCAAGGCCTGGTTGGGGAAGTAGCTGTAACCCGACAACACTGCCTTGATGGCGCTTAACAACTCGGTAAGTTCCTGCTGCTTGCACACGTATCCCGCAGCGCCCGCCTGCATGCAACGCATCGAGAAGTTGCCCGGGGCCTGCGATGTCAGCACCAGGACCTTGCTAGCCGGGCTGAACGTCGTCATGCGGGCGATCACCTCCAGGCCATCCAGTTTCGGGATCCCGATATCCAGCACCACGATATCCGGCAGGTGTTGCCGAGTAAGCTGCAGCGCAGCCACCCCATTATCGGTCTCCGCCACGACGTCATACCCATGCCGCTCCATCAGCATGCGTACGGCCAGGCGTATGACCGGATGATCATCCACGATAAGCACTTTATTCATGCGATATCCATTCATTCATTGTTTTGCTTTGGCACGCCACGATAACCGACAGGACGCTTGCTGGCGCGGCGATTTACTGACGAAACTCATGGACAGACAAAACTTACAACACTTACAGAAATTTCCTACACTTCAAGACCAAGGTTGTAACAAACGCGTTCCTTAGTACCAAAACAACGGTATCACCCGCCTGCAAAAACGCACCAGTTGAAAACTGAACATCTGCTGGCGAAACGTCCAACTCAAACGCGCTGAAAAAACAAAGCCGAGTGGCTTTATGTCGATTATTCCTCACCGGGAAAACAATCCAGTCTTTAGTTGAGTATCGCAGTAAGGTAATGATGGGCAAAACCGCTGGAGATGGCCGACATGACCCAAGCACAACCTGTTGCCCCGCTGACGATCATTGCCATCTTTGCGGGGATTATCGAAGCCTCCGCCCTTGCCACACTGCCTTTTCTCAGCGAGTCCAGCCAAAAGCTTTACACCTGGTTCCTGGTAGGCTTTCCGTTCTTTCTGACGGCACTGTTTTTTCTCACGCTCAACTTCAATTACAAGTCGTTCTACAGCCCGCCACCAAATAAGATGGCACTCGACAAAACCCCAGCTCTGAGCAGTGTCATCAGTGATGCCCCTGAGGCGGCGCAAGGCGGGCCTGTCACGTTCATGTTTTCCGGCCCCGACGCCTATCGCATGATGGAACAACAACTCCTGCATGCACTTGCCCAACCGCCCGTGCCGCCCCGAATATGGCGCTTTTGCAACCTGGACAAACGTCAATGTGCGCAGCTGTCGATCAGTGCGCTCGAGGGCGATGTTGTGAGCCAACACAGTTCAATGCCCTGACTTTTCTGCACGCAAAAAAAACCCCGGCTTAAGCCGGGGTTTTCATTGCACGAGCGCGCAATCAGAGCATCGAACGGCCCTTGTTGGCGGCAATGCGCATGCGCAGTGCGTTCAACTTGATGAAGCCTGCGGCATCGGCCTGGTTGTAGGCGCCGCCATCTTCCTCGAAGGTCGCGATGTTGGCATCGAACAGCGAATCGTCCGACTTGCGGCCAACCACGGTAACGTTGCCCTTGTACAGCTTCAGGCGCACGACGCCGTTCACGTTGACCTGGGAAGCGTCGATCATCTGCTGCAGCATCAGACGCTCAGGGCTCCACCAGTAGCCGGTGTAGATCAGGCTGGCGTACTTCGGCATCAGCTCATCTTTCAGGTGAGCGACTTCGCGGTCCAGGGTGATCGACTCGATGGCACGGTGCGCCTTGAGCATGATGGTGCCGCCAGGGGTCTCGTAGCAGCCACGCGACTTCATGCCGACGTAACGGTTTTCCACGATGTCGAGGCGGCCGATGCCGTTGGCACCACCGATACGGTTCAGGTCGGCCAGGACGGTGGCCGGGGTTTTCTCGACGCCGTCAATGGCAACGATGTCGCCGTTGCGGTAGGTCAGCTCGATGTAGGTCGCCTGGTCCGGGGCGCTCTCAGGCGAGACGCTCCATTTCCACATGTCTTCTTCGTGCTCGGTCCAGGTATCTTCCAGGACACCGCCTTCGTAGGAGATGTGCAGCAGGTTGGCGTCCATCGAGTACGGCGACTTCTTCTTGCCGTGGCGCTCGATCGGGATGCCGTGCTTTTCGGCGTAGTCCATCAGCTTCTCGCGGGACAGCAGGTCCCACTCACGCCACGGGGCGATGACCTTGACGCCAGGCTTGAGGGCATAGGCACCCAGCTCGAAACGAACCTGATCGTTACCTTTGCCGGTGGCGCCGTGGGAAATGGCGTCAGCACCGGTTTCGTTGGCGATTTCGATCAGGCGCTTGGCGATCAGCGGACGGGCGATGGAAGTACCCAGCAGGTACTCGCCTTCGTAGACGGTGTTGGCGCGGAACATCGGGAACACGAAATCACGCACGAACTCTTCGCGCAGGTCGTCGATGTAGATCTCTTTAACGCCCATTGCCTGAGCCTTGGCACGGGCCGGCTCGACCTCTTCGCCCTGACCCAGGTCAGCGGTGAAGGTCACCACTTCGCAGTTGTAGGTATCCTGCAGCCACTTGAGAATCACCGAAGTATCAAGGCCGCCGGAATACGCCAGTACGACCTTTTTTACGTCCGCCATGCCATCACTCCACGGGGTTGTACGGAAAGGGATCGATTCTAACGGCCTTGCAGATAAAATTACAGTGGGGCGACAGCTTCTGACGACAAAGCGACAGGAACTGTCGGAAGGGCGACGGCGCCACTGAGCATGACGCCGAACCTGTGGGAGCGGGCTTGTCGGGGCGCCGAACCGCCGCGAACACCGGCGCAGCCGGTGCCATCTACTGCTTCGCGGGCTTGCCCGCTCCCACAGGGACTGCGCAGGCTCCCAACGTTTGAGGAGGCCGTAAGAAAAGAATGCGGTTTACTTAGCCGCTGGCGCAGGAGCCGTTGGCTCAGGGGCTTTTTCGGCGGGTTTCTCCACCGGCTTCTCAACCACCGCAACCCGGTCCAGTTCGATATTCACTCGCCGGTTGCGCGCCCGGTTGGCAGGGCTGTTGTTTTTCGCCACCGGGTACTGCTCACCATGGAAGCGCACGATGATCTGCTCTTCCTTCAAGCCATGGGCCTTGAAGTAATCAGCCACCGACAATGCCCGACGGCGCGACAGGTCGCGGTTGGTCAGGCGGTTGCCGCTATTGTCCGAATGGCCGTCGAGCTCGATGTGGTTAACCGTCGGGTCGGCTTTCAAGTAGTCAAGGATCAGGTCCAGACGCGCCTTGGCGGCTTCATCCAGTTCAATGCCGCCCCCCGGGAAGCCCACCTGAGTCTGACGCACCTGGTCGTAGTTCATCGCAAGCAGCTTGCCCGCGCAGGCCTGATAGTCGCTGTAAGCCTTGGCAAAGCTGACCGGCAACACCCGCACCTCCATCGGCCTGCCCGCCTCACCGGCATAGTTGCGCACCACCGTGCTGCGCCCGTCGAGCAGGCCATTGATCAGGCGGCTGGCCTGGCCTTGGGAGGAGCTGAACAGCACACCGGTACGGGCCATGCGCACACTGCCCAGGTTGATGTCGCCACGCCCGGGTTGCCATGGGGCCGCGGCCGCCAGCAGGCTGGCGGTGCCTGCACCCAGTACGTTGATGTCCGAGCGCAACTGGAACACCGGCTGCTCACCTGCACGGCGCACGAACTCACCACTGCCGAAACCTTCGATCGGCTGGATCAGGCGGCACTCGAACTGGTCACCCTCGACCTTCCAGGCGATGTTCTCCATGCGCGTCTGGAAAGTCAGTGCACCGGCCGGTAGGCAGGCGAACAGGGTCAACAGGGCTAGGTAACGCTGGCGCACGGGCGGCTCCACAAATTCTGACGGCTTACCTGCAAGCTATCGGACGCTGGCCGGAAAACTTGATAGCCGTGCTCGACCCAGGGTTTTCCGGTAGCATTGGGGCTTGAGTTCGACCCGCCTGGAATCCCCAATGTCCGATCGCCTGACCCTCCTGCGCCCCGACGACTGGCACATCCATCTGCGCGATGGTGCCGTCCTGCCCCACACCGTTGGCGACGTGGCGCGCACCTTCGCCCGTGCCATCATCATGCCAAACCTGGTTCCCCCGGTGCGCAATGCCGCCGAGGCTGGCGCCTACCGTGAGCGCATCCTTGCCGCGCGCCCGGCCGGTAGCCGCTTCGAGCCGCTGATGGTGCTGTACCTCACCGACCGTACCAGCCCCGAGGACGTCCGCGCGGCCAAGGCCAGCGGCATCGTGTACGCTGCCAAACTGTACCCGGCCGGCGCCACCACCAACTCCGACTCGGGCGTAACCAGCATCGACAACATCTTTCCGGCCATCGAGGCACTGGCGGAAGTTGGCATGCCCCTGCTGGTGCATGGCGAAGTGACCCGTAGCGAAATCGACGTGTTCGACCGCGAGAAGCGCTTCATCGACGAGCATATGCGCCGTCTGGTCGAGCGCTTCCCTACGTTGAAAGTGGTGTTCGAACACATCACCACCGGCGATGCCGCGCAGTTCGTCACCGAGGCCCCGGCCAACGTTGGCGCGACCATCACCGCCCAGCACCTGCTGTACAACCGCAACCACATGCTGGTTGGCGGCATTCGCCCGCACTTCTACTGCCTGCCGATCCTCAAGCGCAACACCCACCAGGTGGCGCTGCTGGATGCGGCCACCAGCGGCAACCCGAAGTTCTTCCTCGGCACAGATTCGGCACCTCACGCCCGCCACGCCAAGGAAGCCGCCTGCGGTTGCGCCGGTTGCTACACCGCCTATGCGGCCATCGAAATGTACGCCGAAGCGTTCGAACAACGGAACGCACTGGACAAGCTGGAAGGCTTTGCCAGCCTGCACGGTCCGGCTTTCTATGGCCTGCCTGCAAACACCGACACCATTACCCTGGTCCGCGAAGAGTGGACCGCCCCGGACAGCCTGCCGTTTGGCGAGCAGACGGTAATCCCGCTGCGCGCGGGTGAAAAACTGCGTTGGCGCCTGCTGGAGGACAACGCGTGAGCGAAGACCTCTACGAAGACGACCTGGACTCCCAGGGCAGCAGCGGTTCGCGCCACCCGATGGCCGAGCGCTTCCGTGGCTACCTGCCGGTCGTGGTGGATGTGGAAACCGGTGGTTTCAACAGCGCCACCGATGCCCTGCTGGAAATTGCCGCCGTCACCATCGGCATGGACGAGAAAGGCTTCCTGTTCCCCGAGCACACCTACTTCCACCGGGTGGAGCCGTTCGAGGGTGCCAATATCGAAGCCGCGGCGTTGGAGTTCACTGGTATCAAGCTGGACCACCCGCTGCGCATGGCCGTCAGCGAGGAAAGCGCGCTGACCGACATCTTCCGTGGCGTGCGCAAGGCGCTCAAGGCCAATGGCTGCAAGCGGGCGATCCTGGTCGGCCATAACAGCAGCTTCGACCTGGGCTTCCTCAATGCAGCGGTAGCGCGCAACGACCTGAAGCGTAACCCGTTCCACCCGTTCTCCAGCTTTGACACCGCTACCTTGGCGGGCCTGGCGTATGGGCAGACCGTGCTGGCGCGCGCCTGCCAAAGTGCGGACATCGACTTCGACGGGCGTGAAGCGCACTCGGCGCGATACGACACCGAGAAGACGGCAGAGCTGTTCTGCGGCATCGTCAACCGCTGGAAAGAAATGGGCGGCTGGCGCGACTTCAACGACTAAGCAGCTGCAAGCCACAAGCTTCAAGCAGCAAGAAAGGGCAGACAGCACGCGCTCGTTTTTTCTTGAAGCTTGCAGCTTAAAACTTGAAGCAAAAAAAACCGGCCACCAGGGCCGGTTTTTTCATGCACGCAGCAATTACAGCTTGCCGGCGTTCTCGCTCAGGTAGGCAGCAACGCCTTCTGGCGAAGCGTTCATGCCTTTGTCGCCTTTTTTCCAGTTGGCAGGGCAGACTTCGCCGTGCTCCTCGTGGAACTGCAGGGCGTCAACCAGGCGCAGCAGCTCGTCCATGTTACGGCCCAGTGGCAGGTCGTTGACGATCTGCGAACGGACAACTCCGTTGGTGTCGATCAGGAAGGCGCCACGGAAAGCCACGCCGCCTTCGGACTCGACGTCGTAGGCTTTGCAGATTTCGTGAGTCATGTCGGCAGCCAGGGTGTACTTCACCTGGCCGATGCCGCCGTTGTTGACCGGGGTGTTACGCCAGGCGTTGTGGGTGAAGTGCGAGTCGATCGACACGCCGATCACTTCTACGTTACGGGCCTGGAAGTCCGGGATGCGGTTGTCCAGGGCGATCAGCTCGGACGGGCAGACAAAGGTGAAGTCCAGCGGGTAGAAGAACACCAGGCCGTACTTGCCCTTGATGGCCGAAGCCAGGTTGAAGCTGTCGACGATCTCGCCATTGCCCAGCACGGCCGGAACGGTGAAATCGGGGGCTTTCTTACCAACGAGTACGCTCATTGTAATCTCCTGATGAGGGTGAAAAACCGTTTGCCGGGCCAGACGGGCTTGCCCGACATCCAACAAAGGCCGACCATCATACACGGCTTCTGATGACAGGCCGAATCCATCAGGCAGCCAACCGCCGGTCGCTCAAGCACGGCCCTTCCAGAAAGTCCTTTGACAAGCATTCTCATTAACATTAAGCTCCAACCCATCGACTCAACCCGCGATGGTCAGCCCTTATGTATGTGTGTCTTTGTGTCGGCGTTACCGACGGACAGATCCGCGATGCGATCTATGAAGGATGCTGCAGTTACAAGGAAGTGCGAGCCGCGACCAATGTCGCAAGCCAGTGTGGCAAATGCGCCTGCCTGGCCAAGCAGGTGGTCCGTGAGACCCTGGCAGAGCTTCAGGTGAGCCAGGCAGCCCTGCCCTACCCCGTAGAATTTACCGCAGCCTGAAACCCCAGAATTCAAAGAACCGGACCCTGTGTCCGGTTTTTTTATGCCTGCAATTCAATAAGTTAGCGCCGCAACGCGGTTCACAAACATTCTTATTCCTATTAATTTTCACTTATTATTCAATAACTTAGGTTTGACACTCCTAAGTATCGGGCTCAAACTTCACTGTATTGGCACACTTCTTCAGGGCAGGAACCCGCAATGAAAGGCGACGTAAGCGTCATCCAGCATCTCAACAAGATCCTCGGAAACGAGCTGGTCGCGATCAACCAGTACTTCCTGCACGCACGCATGTACGAAGATTGGGGCCTGAACAAACTCGGCAAGCTCGAGTACAAGGAATCCATCCACGCGATGAAAGACGCTGACAAACTGATCAAGCGTATTCTCTTCCTCGAAGGTATCCCGAACGTTCAGGACCTGGGCAAGCTGATGATCGGCGAGCACACCAAGGAAATGCTCGAGTGTGATCTGAAGCTCGAGAAGAAAGCCTTGGTAGACCTGAAGGCGGCCATTGCGCATTGCGAAACGGCTGGCGACTTCGGCTCGCGTGACATGCTTGAAGATATTCTCGAGTCCGAGGAAGAGCACATCGACTGGCTGGAAACCCAACTGGGTCTGATCGACAAGATCACTATCGAGAATTACCTGCAGTCGCAAATGGGCGAAGAGTAATTCTTCACCGCATAAAAAAACCCGCGATCCGCGGGTTTTTTTATGCTTGCCGGAAAATCAGGCTTCGGACGCCTTGGCCTTGGCAGCCGCTTCCTTGATCAGGGTCTGCAACTCACCCTTCTCGAACATTTCCAGCATGATGTCGCTGCCGCCAACCAGCTCACCGGCTACCCACAGCTGTGGGAAGGTCGGCCAGTTGGCGTACTTTGGCAGGTTGGCGCGGATTTCCGGGTTCTGCAGGATGTCGACGTAGGCGAACTTCTCGCCACAACCCATCACAGCCTGCGATGCCTTGGCCGAGAACCCGCACTGCGGGGCATTCGGCGAGCCTTTCATGTAAAGCAGAATGGTGTTGTTGGCAATCTGCTCTTTGATCGTATCGATGATATCCATCTAGCACCTCAGCTGAACTTTCCGACGCGGTCGTCGGCACGGTGACGCATTGTAACGGAAAGCCGAGCGGCGTGCTCGGCCTTACCATTGCTCATGCGGCCTCTACCTGCACGGGCACGCCATTGAGTGCAGCGTTGCCGGAAACCGCGTCCCGAAAGCGCTCGTCGGTAAGGTCATTGGCACTCACGCCGGGTTGTGCCTGGGCGATCTGCATGTGTACGCCCTGGCGGCCATGGCCGAAGCCATGGGGCAGGCTGACCACACCCGGCATCATGTCTTCGCAGGCCTGCACCTCGATTTCCAGATCACCCGTACGCGAACGGATACGCACCCGCTGGCCGTCCTGCAGGTGCCGCGCTTGCAGGTCTTGCGGGTGCATCAACAACTGATGGCGTGGCTTGCCTTTCACCAGGCGATGGAAGTTGTGCATCCATGAATTGTTGCTGCGCACATGGCGGCGGCCGATCAGCAGCAGTTCACCCGCTACAGGGGGCGCCAGTTGTACGAGGCGACTCAGGTCGTCCAGCAATACCTGAGGTGCAGCTTCAACAGCCTTGCTGACCGTCGCCAGGCGTGCCGCGAGGTTCCTGCGTAAAGGCCCTAGATCAAGGCCGTGCGGGTGCTCATCCAGTGTTGCCAGGGATAACCGCCACGGTGTTGCGTCGCCATAGCGCCCTTTGCGCAAGGCCAGGTCGATCATCTGCGCAGGCGCCACGGTTGGTTTCAATTCAAGCTCGGCGCGCCTGGCGAATGCCCGCGCCAGGCCGACGAAGATTTCCCAGTCGTGCAGCGCCCCTTCCGGCTTGGCCAGGATCGCCCGATTGAAGCGGGTGACGTTGCGCACGGCCAGCAGGTTGAAGGTGCTGTCGTAGTGGTCGTTTTCCAGCGCGCTGGTGGAAGGCAGGATCAGGTCGGCATGCCGGGTGGTTTCGTTGATGTAGAGGTCGAGGCTGAGCATGAACTCAAGCCCCTCCAGCGCTGCATCCAGCTGGCGGCCGTTAGGGGTGGATAGCACGGGGTTGCCGGCCACTGTCACCAGCGCGCGAACCTGCCCTTCGCCTGGTGTCAACATCTCTTCGGCCAGGGCCGCCACGGGCAACTCGCCACCGTACTCGGGCAAGCCCGATACCCGGCTTTGCCAGGCGTTGAAATGGCCACCCGAGGTGGTCGCCACCAGATCGACGGCAGGCTCCGTACACAACGCGCCACCTTCACGATCGAGGTTGCCGGTCACCAGGTTGATCAGTTGCACCAGCCAATGGCAGAGTGTACCGAAGGCTTGGGTAGAGACACCCATGCGCCCATAACACACGGCCTTGCCTGCAGCGGCGAAATCCCGTGCCAGCTGGCGGATGTCCGACGCGGCAATACCACAATGCACGCTCATGGCCTCGGCACTGAGCGGCGCGAGTGCTTCGCGCACTTGTTGCAGGCCGTTGACCGGCAAGTGCGAGCCCTGCGCCAGGCCCTCTTCGAACAGGGTGTTGAGCAAGCCGCACAAAAAGGCCGCATCGCCACCCGGGCGAATGAACAGATGGGTATCGGCCATGGCCGCCGTCTCGCTGCGCCGCGGGTCCACCACTACCAGACGCCCTCCCCGCGCGCGCAAGGCCTTCAGGCGCTTCTCTACATCGGGCACGGTCATGATGCTGCCGTTCGAGGCCAACGGATTGCCGCCGAGAATCAGCATGAAGCGGGTCTGGTCGATATCCGGGATCGGCAGCAGCAGACCATGGCCATACATCAGGTGGCTGACCAGATGATGTGGCAACTGGTCCACCGACGTGGCCGAGAAACGGTTGCGCGTCTTGAGCAAGCCAAGGAAGTAGTTGCTGTGGGTCATCAGGCCATAGTTGTGCACGCTCGGGTTACCCTGGTACACCGCCACGGCATTGCGCCCGTGCGCCTGCTGGATCACCCACAGCTTGTCGGCGGCCAGGGCAAAGGCCTCGTCCCAGCCAATGGCCTCCCAGCGCTGCCCCACCCGCTTGTGCGGCTGGCGCAGGCGGTCGGGGTCGGTCTGGATGTCTTGCAGAGCCACAGCCTTGGGGCAGACATGGCCACGGCTGAAAGGGTCTTCGGGGTCGCCTTTGATTGAGCTGATCAGCGCCCGCCCATCGTCTTCGTGGCTGACTTCGATGTTCAACCCGCAGATCGCTTCGCACAGGTGACAGGCACGGTGGTGCAGGGTCTTAGTCATGGCCGCCTCTGCCTTGTTGTTGTCGAACAGTGACTATGCGCCCGGCCCCTCCCCCGGGCCAGCGCCCTTCGCCGTGTGAATCCACCGACATCAGGCGCACGATTCGCGACAGCCATTTGCCAAATTGCCAGCAAGCCGTGTACAACCCTGTGTAGTAAATAAAAAACAGCACCGGCCCGCGGGTAAAGACACCCTTTGCAACATCCTTTCGAACAGACCGCTGTTTCCCCCCTTGGCTTGAGGCGACATTTACTTATAGTATTGCGCCTTTCCCTATTTCGTCCGCCCCGTGCGGCTTACGCCGCAGGTCACTCCCGTTGTCAAAAAAAACCATACGGTCGACCTGCATACCGTTGCAGATAAGGTAGTCAATCATGAGCGCTAGGCACTTTCTCTCCCTGCTGGACTTCACCACCGACGAATTGCTCGGGGTGATCCGCCGCGGCATCGAGCTGAAGGACCTGCGCAAGCGAGGCGTGCTGTTCGAGCCCCTGAAGAACCGCGTATTGGGCATGATCTTCGAGAAGTCCTCGACCCGCACCCGGGTGTCGTTCGAAGCCGGCATGATCCAGCTCGGCGGCCAGGCCATCTTCCTGTCGCCGCGCGATACCCAGCTGGGCCGTGGCGAGCCGATCGGCGACAGCGCCATCGTGCTGTCGAGCATGGTCGACGTGGTGATGATCCGTACCCACGCACACAGTACCCTGACCGAATTCGCCGCCAAATCGCGCGTACCGGTCATCAACGGCCTGTCCGACGAGTCGCACCCGTGCCAGCTGCTGGCCGACATGCAGACCTTCCTGGAACACCGCGGCTCGATCCAGGGCAAGACCGTGACCTGGATCGGCGATGGCTTCAACATGTGCAACTCTTATATCGAGGCTGCCCGGCAGTTCGATTTCAAGCTGCGTATCGCCTGCCCCGAAGGCTATGAGCCGGATGAACGCTTCATGGCGCTGGGCGGTGACCGCGTGCAGATCATCCGTGACGCCAAGGAAGCCGTACGTGGCGCACACCTTGTGGTCACCGATGTCTGGACTTCCATGGGCCAGGAGGAGGAAACTGCGCGGCGCCTGGCGCATTTCGCGCCTTACCAGGTCACCCGCGAACTGCTCGACCTGGCGGCACCCGATGTCCTCTTCATGCACTGCCTGCCCGCCCACCGTGGCGAGGAAATCAGCCAGGACCTGCTCGACGACCCTCGCTCGGTCGCCTGGGACGAGGCTGAAAACCGCCTGCATGCACAGAAGGCGCTTCTCGAATTCCTTGTAGAACCGGCTTACCACCACGCATGAGTCAACCCCTACTGCTCAACCTGCGCAACCTCGCCTGCGGCTATGGCGACCAGCGCATCGTCCAGAACCTCAACCTGCACCTGAACGCAGGCGATATCGGTTGCCTGCTGGGTTCATCCGGTTGTGGCAAAACCACCACCCTGCGCGCCATTGCCGGCTTCGAGCCGGTGCATGACGGTGAAATCCAGCTGGCCGGCGACGTCATTTCCCGCGCCGGCTTCACCCTGGCCCCGGAAAAGCGCCGCATCGGCATGGTGTTCCAGGACTACGCGCTGTTCCCGCACCTGACCGTGGCGCAGAACATTGCCTTTGGCATCGCCAAGCACCCACGCCAGGCCGCCGTCATCGAAGAGATGCTGGAACTGGTCAAGCTGGGCGGCCTGGGCGGGCGTTACCCGCATGAGCTGTCTGGCGGCCAGCAGCAACGGGTCGCCCTGGCCCGCGCGCTGGCGCCAGAACCGCAGTTGCTGCTGCTCGACGAGCCATTCTCCAACCTTGACGTGGAGTTGCGCCGGCGCCTGAGCCATGAGGTTCGCGATATTCTCAAGAGCCGTGGCACCAGCGCCATCCTGGTGACCCATGACCAGGAAGAAGCCTTTGCCGTCAGCGATCACGTCGGTGTGTTCAAGGAAGGCCGCCTGGAGCAGTGGGACACGCCCTACAACCTTTATCACGAACCGCAGACGCCGTTCGTGGCCAGCTTCATTGGCCAGGGGTACTTCATCCGTGGGCAGATGAGCAGCCACGAGGCCGTCAATACCGAGCTGGGTGAACTGCGCGGCAACCGTGCGTACATCATGGCGCCGGGCAGTTCGGTGGACGTGCTGCTGCGGCCGGACGATATCGTGTATGCGCCGGACAGCCCGCTGAGGGCGGTTATCGTCGGCAAGAGCTTCCTGGGGGCATCGACCTTGTATCGCCTGCAATTGCCGACCGGCAGCCAGCTGGAAGCGATTTTCCCCAGCCATGTCGACCATCAGGTGGGTGGAGATGTGGGGATTGCGGTGAAGGCCGATCACCTGGTGTTGTTCCCGGTGCCGGGCAGTGTGGCGGCGCAATTGCCGCGCCAGGAGAACGGGGTCCGTCGGTACAGTTCGGCGACCTGACTTTAGATACTTGGGGCCGCTTTGCGGCCCCGGAAGTCTCAGCCTCGACCGATCCCGGCAAACTTGCCCTGGGTATGCTCGGCCAACACCGCTGCAGCCAACTCCACTTCCAGCCCACGCCGTCCAGCACTGACATGGATGGTTGCAAAGTTCTGCGCTGAATCATCAATGAACGTCCGCAGACGTTTCTTCTGCCCCAACGGGCTGATCCCGCCGACCAGATAACCTGTGGCACGCTGCGCCGCCGCGGGGTCGGCCATTTCGCACTTCTTTACCCCGGCAGCATGGGCGAGGGCCTTCAGGTCCAAAGTGCCCACCACAGGGACCACCGCCACCAACAATTCACCCTTCTCGCTGCTCGCCAACAAGGTCTTGAACACTTGTTGCGGGTCAAGCCCGAGCTTTTCCGCTGCCTCCAGGCCATACGACGCCGACTTCGGGTCATGCTCATAACTGTGCACGCGGTGCTCGGCACGGTGCTTCTTCAACAGGTCTAGGGCGGGGGTCATGCAGGGGCTCCGGTCTTGGACGGCTCGGCGGCTACTTTAGGACAATTCCCACATCCCAGCCAGCGCACCGCAATTGGGCGCCTCTAGCACGGGGATCCGCAGCTGATTCTAGCGGCCATATCGTGACTGGTCGTTCACTTTCGACCTTTGACATCAGCGTTTCTTGTCTATATTTTTTCGCTTTTGAATAAATGGTGCACTTATAAGGTGCATTTCCTACATCTGCCCGGGGTCAATGGGGATAGACACCGGGCTTTGCTGTCGAGCGCCACGCGCCTCACAACAAAAAAAACGAGGTCATACATGACGACTGCTCTACGCCAACCCACGCTGTCCAGCCAATGCCTGGCCGAGTTCCTCGGCACCGCCCTGTTGATCTTTTTCGGTACCGGCTGCGTTGCCGCCCTCAAGGTCGCCGGCGCCAGCTTCGGCCTATGGGAAATCAGTATCATCTGGGGCGTCGGCGTGAGCATGGCGATCTACCTCACCGCCGGCATTTCCGGCGCGCACCTGAACCCGGCCGTGAGCATCGCCCTCACCCTGTTTGCCGGTTTCGACAAGCGCAAGCTGCCCTTCTACATGCTGGCCCAGGTGTGCGGCGCGTTCTGTGGCGCAGCGCTGGTGTATACCCTGTACAGCAACCTGTTCTTCGATTTCGAACAGGCCCACGCCATGTTGCGCGGTAGCGAAGCCAGCCTGGAGCTGGCCTCGGTGTTCTCCACCTACCCACACCCGTCGCTGTCCACCGGCCAGGCATTTCTGGTGGAAGTGGTGATCACCGCCATCCTGATGGCTGTGATCATGGCCCTGACCGACGACAACAACGGCCTGCCACGCGGCGCCATGGCACCGCTGCTGATCGGCCTGCTGATTGCCGTGATCGGCAGTGCCATGGGCCCCTTGACCGGCTTTGCGATGAACCCGGCCCGCGACTTCGGGCCAAAACTCATGACCTTCCTGGCCGGCTGGGGCGAAATCGCCTTCACTGGCGGGCGGGATATTCCTTATTTCCTGGTTCCGGTGTTCGCACCGATCCTTGGCGCCTGCGTGGGTGGCGCGACCTATCGCAGCCTTATCGCCCGCAACTTGCCAACGGCACCTGCCGCGAACCCTGAGACAAATGACATCCGCCAGGGCGATACTCAAGCCAGTTGATGCCGGCATCACGCCCAGCCCTGACCCCCTATTTTTGCAAGGCCTACGACCATGACAGACACCCAGGATAAGAACTACATCATCGCCCTGGACCAGGGCACCACCAGTTCGCGGGCGATCATTTTCGACCGCGACGCCAATGTGGTGGGTACCTCCCAGCGTGAATTCGCCCAGCATTACCCGCAGGCGGGCTGGGTCGAGCACGACCCGATGGAGATCTTCGCCACGCAAAGCGCGACCATGGTCGAAGCCTTGGCCCAGGCCGGTATCAGCCATGCTCAGGTCGCCGCACTGGGCATCACCAACCAGCGCGAAACCACCGTGGTATGGGACAAGGAAACCGGTCGCCCGGTGTACAACGCCATCGTCTGGCAGTGCCGCCGCAGTACCGAAATCTGTGCCCAGCTCAAGCGTGACGGGCATGAAGACTACATTCGCGAAACAACCGGCCTGGTCACCGATCCCTACTTCTCCGGCACCAAGCTGAAATGGATCCTCGACAACGTCGAAGGCGCGCGTGAACGTGCCGAGCGTGGCGAGCTGCTGTTCGGCACCATCGATACCTGGCTGATCTGGAAGTTCTCCGGCGGCAAGGTACACGTCACCGACTACACCAATGCCTCGCGCACGCTGATGTTCAACATCCACAGCCTGCAGTGGGATGAAAAGCTGCTGGAGATCCTGGGCATCCCGCACCAGATGCTGCCAGAGGTGCGCCCGTCCTCGGAAGTGTACGGCCACACCAAGAGCGGCATCGCCATCGCCGGTATCGCTGGCGACCAGCAGTCGGCACTGTTTGGCCAGATGTGCGTGGAGCCAGGCCAGGCCAAGAACACCTATGGCACCGGCTGCTTCCTGCTGATGAACACCGGCGACAAGGCGGTAACGTCGTCCCATGGCCTGCTCACCACCATCGCCTGCGGCCCGCGTGGCGAGGTGGCCTATGCACTGGAGGGTGCGGTGTTCAACGGTGGTTCCACCGTGCAATGGCTGCGTGACGAACTGAAAATCGTCAACGATGCTTTGGATACCGAGTACTTCGCCAGCAAGGTCAAGGACAGCAACGGCGTCTACCTGGTGCCCGCCTTCACAGGCCTGGGTGCCCCGTACTGGGACCCGTATGCCCGTGGCGCGCTGTTCGGCCTGACCCGTGGCGTGAAGGTGGACCACATCATCCGCGCCGCACTGGAGTCGATCGCCTACCAGACCCGCGACGTGCTGGATGCCATGCAGCAGGACTGCGGCCAGCGCCTGTCCGAGCTGCGTGTGGACGGTGGCGCGGTGGCCAACAACTTCCTCATGCAGTTCCAGGCCGATATCCTTGGCACCTGCGTAGAGCGGCCGAAGATGCGCGAAACCACAGCGCTGGGCGCCGCCTATCTGGCTGGCCTGGCCTGTGGCTTCTGGAGTGGCCTGGACGAGCTGCGAGATAAAGCCATCATCGAGCGCGAATTCAGCCCACAGCTGGATGAAGCGCAGAAAGAGAAGCTGTATGCCGGCTGGAAAAAAGCGGTCGAGCGCACCCGTGACTGGGAAGATCACGAGGCGTAATGCCTATCGGGGCCGCCACGCGGCCCCAATCGTCTACTGGCCGTCATCCGCGTCCTACGGCATCATTGCAGAATTTGTCCGGCAGCCCCAAAGGACCGCCCCATGAATCTGCCCCCCCGCCAACAACAAATCCTCGAACTGGTGCGTGAGCGCGGTTACGTCAGTATCGAAGAAATGGCGCAGCTGTTCGTCGTGACACCGCAAACCATCCGCCGCGATATCAACCAGCTGGCCGAACTCAATTTGCTACGTCGCTACCACGGTGGCGCGGCCTACGACTCGAGCGTGGAAAACACCGCTTACGCCATGCGTGCCGACCAGATGCGCGACGAAAAGCAACGCATCGCCGAAGCCGTAGCCCGGCAGATTCCCGACCATGCGTCGGTGTTCATCAACATTGGCACCACCACCGAATCCATCGCCCGGGCACTGCTCAATCACAACCACCTGAAGGTCATCACCAATAACCTGCATGTGGCTGCAATCCTCGCCGCGAAGGATGACTTCGAAGTGCTGGTGGCCGGTGGCACGGTACGTCGCGATGGCGGGGTGGTCGGCCAGGCCAGTGTCGATTTCATCAACCAGTTCAAGGTCGACTTCGCCCTGGTCGGCATCAGCGGCATCGATGAAGACGGCAGCCTGCTCGACTTCGACTATCAGGAAGTTCGGGTGTCTCAGGCCATCATCGCCAATGCCAGGCAAGTGATCCTTGCCGCCGACTCCAGCAAGTTCGGGCGCAACGCTATGGTGCGTCTGGGCTCGATCAGCCTGGTCGATTGCCTGGTAACCGACCAGGCGCCGACGACCACCCTCACCCAGTTGCTCAACCAGTACAAGATCCGCCTCGAGGTGGTGTGAACCGCATGCGGGCTGCCAAGCAACCCGCCATTTTCGTAAATGTTCACTTTATTGTCATGATCAGTTTTTTCTATAAAGACTGACTGGCGACCGGCTTTCTGTTGCGCTAATATTTTCGGAAACGAACATCAATGTTCATATTCGATGTGAACAGCCCCAGGAGGCCTTGCCCGTGTCCCAGCCCGTTTCGTCCCAGCCCCCACTCGCCGACTGCTATGACCTCGCCGTGATTGGCGGTGGCATCAATGGCGTGGGCATCGCTGCCGACGCCGCTGGTCGTGGCCTGAAGGTATTCCTTTGCGAAAAGGACGACCTGGCCCAGCACACCTCGTCGGCCAGCAGCAAGCTGATCCACGGTGGCCTGCGCTACCTGGAGCATTACGAGTTCCGCCTGGTTCGCGAAGCATTGGCCGAGCGTGAAGTGCTGCTGGCCAAGGCCCCGCACATCGTCAAGCCCATGCGTTTCGTGCTGCCGCACCGCCCGCACCTGCGCCCGGCCTGGATGATCCGCGCCGGCCTGTTCCTGTATGACCACCTGGGCAAGCGCAAGCGCCTGGGCGCCTCGCGCAGCCTGCACTTTGGCCCGGGTTACCCGCTTAAGCCTGCGATCACCCGCGGTTTCGAATACGCCGACTGCGCCGTTGACGACGCCCGCCTGGTAGTGCTCAACGCCATGGCCGCTCGCGAGACCGGTGCGCACATCCACACTCAAACCCGTTGCCTGCGCGCCGAGCGTGTAGACGGCCTGTGGCAGGTTGAACTGCAGCATGCCGACGGCAGCCAACAGAGCATTCGCGCCCGTGCGCTGGTCAACGCAGCCGGCCCTTGGGTCGCCACTTTCATCAAGGATGATCTCAAGCTCGACGCGCCGTATGGCATTCGCCTGATCCAGGGCAGCCACCTGATCGTGCCGCGCCTGTACGAAGGCGAACATGCCTACATCCTGCAGAACGAAGACCAGCGCATCGTCTTCTGCATTCCGTACCTGGAGCGTTTCACCCTGATCGGTACCACCGACCGCGAATACAGCGGCGACCCAGCCAACGTAGCGATCACCGAAGGCGAAACCGATTACTTGCTCAAGGTGGTCAACGAACATTTCAATCATCAGCTCAGCCGTAGCGATATCCTGCACACCTATTCCGGCGTGCGCCCGCTGTGCAACGACGAATCAGACAACCCTTCTGCGGTCACCCGCGATTACACCCTGGCATTGTCTGCCGAGGAAGGCCAGGCGCCACTGCTGTCGGTGTTCGGCGGCAAGTTGACCACCTACCGCAAGCTGGCCGAGTCGGCGATGGGCGAACTCCAACCGTTCTTCACCCAGATGCGTGGCAGCTGGACCGCCAGCGCGCCATTGCCCGGCGGCGAAAACATGACCAGTGCGCAGGCATTGGTCGATAACGTACTGGCCAGCCATGGCTGGTTGCCGGTTGATATCGCCAAGCGCTGGGCCGTGACGTATGGCAGCCGGGTATGGCGCCTACTGGAAGGTGTGAACGGCCCCGAGGACCTCGGCCAATCGATCGGCGGTGGCCTGTTCGGCCGCGAAGTGGACTACCTCTGCCGTGAAGAGTGGGCCACCAGCGCCGACGATATCCTCTGGCGCCGCACCAAGCTCGGCCTGTTCACCAGCCCCGCCGAACAGCAGGTGCTGCGCGACTACCTGCAGAAAGCCCAAGCCGATCGCGCCCAAAACCGCGCTGCCTGAAAGAGGCCCCGGCAGGCAAAGCCGGGGCTTCCCTTTACGCGTTCAAGCGTTCGTACACTTCTCTGGCGAGGGTTGTGAATACCCTGCGTTCGGCCAGCTCGTATTCGTGCATCAGGCCGTTGCTGCGCTTCACATAGGTCCATTCGTCGATATGCCCGGCCTCCAGGTCCGCCTCGTTCTGCTCATGTAGCAACTGCACCGGCTGCAACTGAGCCTCGAGCCGCTCGGGGTAGCGCTCGCGGACATGGGCCTCCCAGAACGGGCGCTGGGAAAGCGCGGCAATCTCGCTGGCGGGATTTTGCGCAGCCAGCACGTCACTTCTGGCTCGGAGCAAGTCGCTGGTGGTGACGTTGGCATAGCTCTCGTAATGCATTTCGTCGGCTTCGATGGGCAGGTCAAGCATGGTCCTGAGCTTGAGCCGGTAGTACAGCCGCACTTCGACTTCATCCACCAGTGCCTCGCCGCTGCGGTGCATGCGCTCGATGTGTCGCGTGGCTATCCGGTCCACCTCGTCGAGCCGGAACAGTGACTGCGCCAGGCGCAGCAGCTTGCCCTCGACGTGGGCCGGGGGAACGTTTGCCGTCGCCCGTTCCACCAGCACGGCCAGCTCCAACTGTTCTAACACCAGCAGCAGCCGGTCTTCGCAGGTCCGTTGCCCAGAGGCCTCCTGGAACACCCGCAGCCGCAGCTGCTCGTGCTGCTCGCAGGCATCCAGGATATGCCAGATACGCTTCCTGAAGTGCCCAGGGTGCGACTGGAAGTCCTCTGAGGAGGCAAAGTCCGACAGAAAACGCATCAGCCCCGCCGCTTCGGTTTCCTGACGCAACGTATTCCAACTCTGTTTTCGGCGGGTGTAGAGGTCGTCCAACGTGGTGCCCAGCCATTGATCACGCACCGCGTCGTCCAGCGGGTGATGACGATAGGCAATACTGCCACGCGCGCCGGCTTGCGCCATTTCAGCGGCATCATCAAGGCGCTGCTCACCGGCACTGTCGAGCGGATTGTCATGCAAGGCCAGTTGGTCCACGCGCGCTCGCAAGACCTCAAGGTCCTGGCGTACCGTCTGTATCTGGTTGTCGCGCAGGTCGACCAGCGCGCGCCAGGTGACCCTCTCAGGGATCGTCGCCAACCCCGTGGAGCGTAGCCGCACATCACGCAAGTTACGCAACTCCATCAGCTCAGGCGCACGGCCCAATGGGTTGTGGCAAAGGTCCAGCACCTGCAGCCGCGTCAACGCGCGCAGCCGCTGTTCGCCAACGCTGTTCAACACAATGCTGTTGCGCGAAAGGTGCAACTGCCTGAGCTGCTCCAGGCGTTCTACGCCAGCAGGCACCTGCACGAGGCGGTTATCGCTGAGGTTCAGCTCGACCAGGTTGGGAAAACGCTCGAGAAACGCTTCATCAAGCGCAGCAAGCTCCATGCTTCTCAACACCAGGCGCCTGATGTGGGAAAAACTCACACCCGCCGGCAGCTGCGGCAGGCTGCCTACTCGCTCACCATCGAGTATCAGTACGTACTCACCGCCATCGTTGCTGATCTTGCGCCGCCAACTGCGCCGAATGTGGGTGGCCACCCGGCGCCGTTGCAGGACTTCCAGCGGAGTACCGCCTGCTCGCTGCCAGGCGTTCAAGTTTTGTCGCAATGCCGCCAGCTGTTCCTGCAGGCCACGGTAATGCGCCCACAGCCCCTCACGGCGGGTGATGACCTCCAGCACATAGGCCTGCAGCTGTTCGTCACTGAGGGTTGGGAAGATCTGATGAATACCCCGCCTCATTGCACGCCGGCTGCTATCGCCTCGCCCGCTCAGCGGATAGCCGATTCGGCCATCGGCAATACGCCTGGGTGGGCGGATACCCAGGCCGACCGGTGCCAGGCCGAGCAACCTGGCAACCTGGTCGCGATCACTGGCAGCCGCTTGGATAAGGTTGTCACGCAACCTGGTCGTGGTAAACGGCGCACCACTGCCCAGGAGGGTTTTCTGCTGCGGGTCCAGGCATGACGCCAGCACATCGAGCAAAGGCAGAATTTCTGCCTCACTGCCAGCGAGGGCATAACCTTCAGCCTGGCGTACGATGCGCTTGACCCGGGGCGCCTGCTCGCTGCCTTGCGCAACCAGCACACGCCCCTGCGCACTTTGCGCGCGCAACTCGATTCGCACCTCTGGCGACCAGGGCGCCCGCAGGTCGATCAGGCCCAACGCCAACCGTGCGCTGTCCTCGCTCGCCCACTGCGGCAGCAGCAGGCCAGTACAGGCCTTGTCCAGGCGGCTGTCACGCAACCACCAGCGCGCCCGCTCCGCCAGCGCCAGCGGTACGCGCCGCGAGCGCTTGAGCTGGTCAATCTGGGTGCCGCTGGCCTCACTGAAAATCTCCCTGGCGCCCCGCACGGACAACCCCGGAAAGTCTCGAATCAGCAACTGTTCATCGCTGGTCAACGCTGGCTGACGCTCGTTGAAACGCGCCTCCAGCGCTTCACCACGTAGCGGCGCCAGTTCAGTTGCCAGCTGATAACGCTCCATCACATCGAGCATCCGCGCCGGCACAGGAGCGTTTTCCAGGTGCAGGCCGCGCAAGTGCGACTCATCAAAACCAGTGATCTGCGCCAAGTGCGTGGCAGTGGCATCGGATAGCCCGGCCAGGCGACTGCTCAGACGCCGCATCAGATAGCCCACACCTTGCCACTCCTGGGGGCTTTCCAGGGCGTGGCGCCAACCATCGCTGGGGGTGCGCTCGATCCTGGGTGCGTAAGCCTCGCTGCGGATGGGGTGACGAATGAACGAGGAGCCGCTGCCAGGCTCTCTCTCGACACGATAGAGCCCGCCGCCCTCGGGAAGCTGCCAAAAGTCGCTGCCCAGTAGTGGCTGCTGCACGGCATCCATCGCATAGCCTGGGAGCTCTGACGAGCAGAGCTTCAATTGTCCGGCACTGTCGACCACTGGCCGCAGCTCGTCGACGAATGGCACTCGCTGCAGCGCCCGCATGCCGGCCGCCCCCCCCCCGCTGATCAATAAGCCAGCGGCCACATTTTCTGCCACGCCAAACAGGTGCTCCAGCGCCCCCTTGCGATCACCCAGGCGCCAGTCCTCGTAACCCTCGTATACCTCGGTAGCGATCTGCGCCGCGAACACCACGGTCATGACTTCGCCTAGCAGCGGCACGAACATCCCGGCAACGCCCAACACATCGAAGGCCAGTGACTCATAGCCCTGCAGGCGTGCTTGCCGGTCCGCCTGGTCTTCATCCCCGGTTGGCCTTGCAAGCATGCGGGCATCATCAAACAGCTTGCTGAGCTGCAAACCACGCAGATGGGCGAACAGGCCACCATCAATGGCCAGGTTGCGCCCATCAAGGTTCGCCGCACCGCCCACAGGTCGAGAGTGCAGGCGCTCATTCAGGGCCTGGAAGAACGACAGCCGATCACGCTCCAGAATAAACCGGGCAAAAAATGCCCTCGGCCCAGCTTCGTTCAACCACTGTGCCACCCAGTCGTAAAACGCCTGCCAGGAGGCGTGCATGCGCACCGGTTGTTGCGCCATCCCAGGCACGTAGGCAATCACCTCAGCTGGGTTGTCGCCATGTTGCACTTCGAACGTGAACACGCCGTGGATACACTTACCCAGCAGATACAACTGGCGAGCGACCACAGCATCGGCCACAGGCGGGACAATAGGGACCGATGCCATCAACGGGAGCAACTGCAGGTAGTGACGCTCGCTCAGTTCACCTTTCAATGTCGCCAGACGTACCGCTACCTCCAACTGTGCCCGCAGGCTTTCTTCGATAAGCCCGCGTACGACGGGCGAGCCTTTGCCCTGCGCATCACCTGTGCCGAGCTGCCGTTGCAGCAACGTCTGGTATTGCCCGCCCACATCCAAGGCCCGGCAACGCCCCGCAAAGGCCTCGATACCGAGCCCCAGCACGGTGCCATGGGCATCCGTGAGCACCCCTTTGCGACCGGCCAATGGCCTGGTCTCGGATACGTGATAATTGTGCAGCGCCGCCGCCAGCAGGCTTTGCCTCGTCACACGCGTCCCCTTGGGCCGGTAGAGTTTCTCTGCGACCGAGGGGTAATACACCTGTTCGGTGATCGTCACAGTGCTGTTGCGCACATCAGTATCGGCCACCCTTGCTTCGCGCAGGGCGGCCAGTAGCAGACGCTCGGCGAAAACATCTAGCCTGGGGATCGCGGCCAGTAGCTCGCCCAACTGCTGGTTGACCTGCTCCTGCCTGGCCAGGGCGCGCTGCAGGGCACGGACCTGGTCTGGCCGAGCGACGCGTAACCAGCCCGGTAAACGTTCGGCGATCAGCCAGTCGATGGAGTCGTCTGGGGTATGGCGGGTGGGCATGTCTGAATCTCCTGATGACAGCACATCAGGACATCACGACCATGACACCAACACGCGGCACCTATGTACCACGAGACGACGGGCGAACTCCGCAACTCGTTCGGATTTACGAATGAACATTTGTCACTCATTCGGAAAGCCGTACGCAAAACCATCTGACAATAATGTCAGAAAAGCTTAATCCCCAGGTTTTTCGCGGCGTTATGATCAAACACAGAGCTTGGCACGACTCATGCTCTACACTTGGTAGCCGAATGCACTCGCTTCTTGCTGTATTCGTTGAACGAAAGAGTCCGCCAACGGCTCCATAAAAAAAACAAACACGTCGAGGAAAATTTGATGCGTATCGTTCGTCAATTGCTGGGCGCCGCCATCGCGGCCGCTGTAATCGCTTCGCCGGCCATGGCCGAAGAACTGACTGGCACCCTGAAGAAGATCAAGGATTCGGGCACCATCACCCTGGGCCACCGCGACTCCTCCATCCCGTTTTCCTATCTGGCCGGCAAACCCGAGCCCGTGGGCTACTCGCATGACATCCAGCTGGCTGTCGTCGACGCCCTGAAGAAGCAACTGGGTACTGACATCAAGGTCAAATACAACCTGGTCACCTCGCAAACCCGCATCCCGCTGGTGCAGAACGGCACCGTCGACCTGGAGTGCGGCTCCACCACCAACAACGTCGAACGCCAGCAGCAAGTCGGCTTCTCGGTCGGCATCTTCGAAGTCGGTACCCGCCTGTTGACCAAGGTCAAGGACGGTGCGCCTGCATACAAAGATTTCCCGGACCTGGCCGGCAAGAACGTGGTAACCACCGCGGGCACCACGTCCGAACGCATCCTCAAGGCGATGAACGCCGACAAGCAGATGAAGATGAACGTGATTTCCGCCAAGGACCACGGTGAAGCCTTTAACATGCTCGAAAGCGGCCGCGCCGTGGCATTCATGATGGACGACGCCCTGCTCGCCGGCGAAATGGCCAAAGCCCGCAAACCGTCGGACTGGGTCATCACCGGCACCCCGCAGTCGTACGAAATCTACGGCTGCATGGTGCGTAAGGATGACGCAGCCTTCAAGAAAGCGGTCGATGACGCCATTGTCGGTTACTTCAAGTCAGGCGAAGTCAACAAGAGCTACGACAAGTGGTTCCAGCAGCCGATCCCGCCAAAGGGCCTGAACCTGCAGTTCCCGATGAGCGACGAGCTGAAGAAACTGATCGCCGAGCCGACCGACAAGGCGGCGGACGAGAAGAAGTCCTGATCCTCAGCGTTTAATGGCCTGGTGCGCATCCGCGCACGATTGAACCCACAGGCCACGCATTAGTGTCTACCCTTTCATCCGAGGGCGCCCAGCGCCCCCGGATGCTCGAAGGTGCCCGTGAAACAACCGTCTGAGGGGAAATCCCGATGAATTACAACTGGGACTGGGGCGTGTTCTTCAAGTCCACCGGCGTGGGCAGCGAAACTTATCTGGACTGGTACGTCACCGGTCTGGGCTGGACCATCGCCATCGCCATTTCCGCCTGGATCATCGCCTTGCTGCTGGGCTCGGTCCTCGGTGTGATGCGTACCGTGCCGAACCGCCTGGTGTCCAGCATCGCGACCGCTTATGTGGAGCTGTTCCGCAACGTGCCGCTGCTGGTGCAGCTGTTCATCTGGTACTTCCTGGTACCGGACCTGCTGCCCGAAGGCCTGCAGGAATGGTTCAAGCAAGACCTCAACCCCACGACCTCGGCACTGATCAGCGTGGTCATCTGCCTGGGCCTGTTCACCGCCGCCCGCGTGTGTGAACAGGTACGTACCGGTATCCAGGCGCTGCCCCGCGGCCAGGAAGCCGCTGCCCGTGCCATGGGCTTCAGCCTGCCGCAGATCTACACCAACGTGCTGCTGCCGCAAGCCTACCGGATCATCATTCCACCGCTCACCTCAGAATTCCTGAACGTGTTCAAGAACTCCTCTGTGGCTTCGCTGATCGGCCTGATGGAGCTGCTGGCACAAACCAAGCAAACCGCCGAGTTCTCGGCCAACCTGTTCGAGGCCTTTACCCTGGCCACGCTGATCTACTTCACCCTGAACATGGGCCTGATGCTGCTGATGCGCATGGTCGAGAAGAAAGTCTCGGTGCCTGGCCTGATTTCCGTAGGGGGCAAATAAATGGACATGGATTTCAGCGAAATCATCCCGGCCCTGCCGGCCCTGTGGGACGGCATGGTCATGACCCTGCAGTTGATGGTCATGGGCGTAGTCGGCGGCATCGTGCTGGGCACCATTCTGGCGCTGATGCGCCTGTCGTCGAACAAACTGCTGTCGAACGTGGCCGGTGCCTACGTCAACTACTTCCGCTCCATCCCGCTGCTGCTGGTGATCACCTGGTTCTACCTGGCGGTGCCGTTCGTGCTGCGCTGGATCACCGGCGAGGACACCCCCGTGGGTGCCTTCACCTCGTGTGTGGTGGCCTTCATGATGTTCGAGGCGGCCTACTTCTGCGAAATCGTCCGCGCCGGCGTGCAGTCGATTTCCAAGGGCCAGATGGGCGCCGCCCAGGCCCTGGGCATGACCTACGGCCAGACCATGCGCCTGATCATCCTGCCCCAGGCCTTCCGCAAGATGACCCCGCTGCTGCTGCAGCAGAGCATCATCCTGTTCCAAGACACCTCGCTGGTATACACCGTGGGCCTGGTGGACTTCCTCAACTCGGCACGCTCCAACGGCGACATCATCGGGCGCTCCCATGAGTTCCTGATCTTCGCCGGTGTCGTGTACTTCCTCATCAGCTTCTCCGCTTCGTGGCTGGTCAAGCGCCTGCAAAAAAGGATCACCGTATGATTTCCATCAAGAACGTCAACAAGTGGTACGGGGACTTCCAGGTACTGACCGACTGCAGCACCGAGGTCAAGAAGGGTGAAGTGGTCGTGGTGTGTGGCCCGTCGGGTTCGGGCAAGTCCACCCTGATCAAGTGCGTGAACGCCCTGGAACCCTTCCAGAAAGGTGACATCGTGGTCGATGGCACCTCGATTGCCGACCCGAAGACCAACCTGCCCAAGCTGCGCTCCCGGGTTGGCATGGTGTTCCAGCACTTCGAGCTGTTCCCGCACCTGTCCATCACCGAGAACCTGACCATTGCCCAGCGCAAGGTGCTCGGCCGCAGCGAAGCCGAAGCGACCAAGAAGGGCCTGGCCCTGCTCGACCGCGTCGGCCTCGGTGCCCACGCCAAGAAGCACCCCGGCCAGCTGTCCGGTGGCCAGCAGCAGCGTGTGGCCATAGCCCGCGCCCTGTCGATGGACCCGATCGTCATGCTGTTCGACGAACCGACCTCGGCGCTGGACCCGGAAATGGTCAACGAAGTACTGGACGTCATGGTCGAACTGGCCCACGAAGGCATGACCATGATGTGCGTGACCCACGAAATGGGCTTCGCCCGCAAAGTGGCCAACCGCGTCATCTTCATGGACAAGGGCAACATCATCGAGGACTGCCAGAAGGAAGACTTCTTCGGCAACCCGTCGGCCCGCCACGAGCGTACCCAGCACTTCCTCAGCAAGATCCTGCAACACTGATTTTGCTTCACTGAACCGGTCGGCGCCGCTGCCCTTTCGGGCAGTTGGCGCTGGTCGTGACAAGGCCACTGTGATGAAATGCGACCCTTCGCTTCTTCTCCCTGCCAAGCCTGCCGTGAATTCCCGCCTGCTCCGTCAATTGCTGCTGCCGCCCTTGATCATCCTGCTGATGGTCGGCCTGGGAATGGCTGGCTACCTGATCAGCGAAAGCAACGGCATTCGCACCCTCAGCGAAAACGGTGAGCGCCAGCTGGAGCTGCACGCGCGCGCGGTCGAAAGCGAAATCAGCAAGTACACCTACCTGCCGAGCCTGCTGGAGCTGGAAGACAGCGTCTCGCACCTGCTCACCGACCCGGACGGCGGCTCACGGCAAACGGTAAACGAATACCTTGAGGGCCTGAATCGGCGCAGCCGCAGCCGGGCCATCTTCGTTCTCGATACCAATGGCCGGGTACAGGCCACCAGCAACTGGCGCGACGCCGACTCGTTCCTGGGTGAAGACCTGTCGTTCCGCGCCTACTTCCAGACAGCCGTGCGCGGTGAGCCTGGGCGTTTCTATGGCATCGGCAGCACCACTGGCGAGGCTGGCTACTACCTGGCTCATGGCCTGGAGGAGCACGGCAAGATCATTGGCGTGGCCGTGATCAAGGTGCGCCTGGACACGCTTGAGGAGCGCTGGCAACGTGCCCGTCTGGAGGCGTTCGTCAGTGACGAGAACGGCATCATCATCCTTTCCAGCGACCCGGCCAGACGCCTGAAGTCGGTGCGCCCGCTGACCCCGCAAATCAAGGAGCGCCTGGCGCGCAGCCTGCAATACTACTGGTGGCCGCTGAACGAGTTGCAGCCACTGGCCCGGGAAACCCTGGCCGATGGCGTGGAAAAACTGACCTTCCCGGCCAACAGCGAAACCGCAAAAGGCAAACCTCACGAGGTTGCCTACCTGGCACAGACCCGTCGCCTGGTGGATACACCCTGGCATTTCACCCTGCTGACCCCGCTGCAGGACCTGCGTCGCGAGTCCATGGTGCAGGGCATTCTGGTGGGCGTGGCGTTCGCCTTGCTGGCGATCCTCGGCATCGCCTGGAACGAACGACGCAAGGTCATCACCACCCGCCTGGCAGCCCGTGAAGCCCTTGAGGAAGCGAATAGCCAGCTGGAGCGGCGGATTGCCGAGCGCACCGCCGACCTGCGCGCCAGCAACGAACGCCTGAAGGGGCAAATTCGCGAGCGCCGGCATGCCGAGCAAACCTTGCGCCACGCCCAGGATGAGTTGGTGCAGGCCGGTAAGCTGGCGGCCATCGGGCAAATGTCCACCAGTATCGCCCATGAGCTGAACCAGCCGCTGGCCGCGTTGCGCACCTTGTCTGGCAACACGGTGCGTTTCCTCGAACGTGGGGCACTGGAAACCGCCAGCACCAACCTGCGCACCATGAACGACCTGATCGACCGCATGGGCCGTATTACTGCGAGCCTGCGCTCCTTCGCCCGGCGCGGCGATGACAGCGGCCAGGCCTCGCTGGCCAAGGCAGTGGAAGCCACCTTGCAAGTATTGGCCAACCGCATCAGCGCCTGCCATTTGCAGCTGCACCACCAGTTCGACGACCAGCAACTGGCTATCGACCAGACGCGTCTCGAACAGATTCTGGTCAACCTGATCGGCAACGCGCTTGATGCCATGGCCGCGCAACCACTGCCCGAGCTATGGCTGGAAGGCGAACTGCAGGGCGACAAGTACCGCTTGCAGGTGCGCGACAATGGCCACGGCATCGATGCCGAGGCGCGCAAGCACCTGTTCGAACCTTTCTTTACCACCAAACCGGGCGAACATGGCCTGGGCCTGGGCCTGACCTTGTCGGCGAGCCTTGCCGCCGCCGCCAAGGGCAGCCTCAACGTCGAGCACCCCGCCACTGGCGGCACGGCCTTCGTCCTGGCCCTACCCCTGGTTTCTCCCCCTAGCGAATCGGCAGAGCACCCATGAACCAAGCGCCTCTTACCGTCCTGATCGTCGAAGACGACCCGCATGTGCTGCTCGGCTGCCAGCAGGCGCTGGCGCTGGAAGATATCGCCTGCGAAGGCGTGGGCAGCGCCGAGCAGGCGCTGGAACGCATCGGCGACGATTTCGCCGGGATTGTCGTCAGTGACATCCGCCTGCCGGGCATGGACGGCCTGGAACTGCTCAACCGCCTGAAGGCCCGTGATCGCAGCCTGCCGGTGGTGTTGATCACCGGCCATGGCGATATCGACATGGCCGTCGGCGCCATGCGTAACGGCGCCTACGACTTCATGGAAAAACCGTTTTCCCCCGAGCGCCTGGTCGATGTGGTGCGCCGCGCACTGGAGCAACGCGGGCTATCGCGAGAAGTGGTGGCCCTACGCCGCCAACTGGCCGAGCAGAGCAGCCTTGAGGGCCGCATCATTGGCCGTTCCCCCGCAATGGAGCACTTGCGCGAACTGATCGCCAACGTCGCCGATACCTCAGCCAACGTGCTGATCGAAGGCGAAACCGGCACTGGGAAAGAGCTGGTCGCACGCTGCCTGCACGATTTCAGCCGCCGCCAGAGCCAACCGTTCGTGGCGCTGAACTGTGGCGGCTTGCCGGAAAACCTGTTCGAAAGCGAGATTTTTGGCCATGAGGCCAACGCCTTCACCGGCGCCGGCAAACGCCGCATCGGCAAGATCGAGCACGCCAACGGCGGCACGCTGTTCCTCGACGAAGTGGAGAGCATGCCGATCAACCTGCAAATCAAGCTGCTGCGCGTGCTGCAGGAACGTACCCTGGAACGATTGGGCTCTAACCAGAGCATCCCGGTGGATTGCCGGGTAATTGCCGCGACCAAGGCCGACCTCGACAGCCTGGGCCAGAGCGGCCAGTTCCGCAGCGACCTGTATTACCGGCTGAACGTGGTCACCCTGGAGCTGCCGCCACTGCGCGAACGCCGCGAAGACATCCTGCAACTGTTCGAACACTTCCTGCAGCAGTCGGCCCTGCGCTTTGACCGAGAACCCCCGACGCTGGACAGCCAGACTTTGTCGCGCCTGATGGCCCACGATTGGCCAGGCAATGTGCGCGAGTTGCGCAACGTGGCCGAACGCTATGCGCTTGGCCTGCCGGCGTTCAAGAAAGGCCCCAGCAGCGGCGCCAGCCAGGGTTTGGGCTTTGCCGAGGCGGTGGAGGCGTTTGAACGCAACCTGCTCAGCGATGCCCTGCAACGCACCGGGGGCAACCTGAGCCAGGCCAGCCAGGAGCTGGGCATGGCCAAGACCACGTTGTTCGACAAAGTGAAGAAATACGGCCTCGGATGACCTCAACCCAAACGGGAATAACAACGTGGACCTGGTATTCAAAGCGGCCCTGGGCGCTGGCGTGGTACTGCTGCTAGCGGTGCTGTCAAAGACGCGTAACTACTACATCGCCGGGCTGGTGCCGCTGTTCCCCACCTTTGCCCTGATTGCCCATTACATTGTTGGCAAGGGGCGCAGCATTACCGACCTGAAGACCACCATCCTGTTCGGCATGTGGTCGATCATTCCGTATTTCGTGTACCTGGCAACCTTGTATGTACTGGTTGACCGCCTGCGCCTGGAGGCATCGCTGGCACTGGCCACGGTGGCCTGGCTGATGGCCGCGACCGTGCTGGTGACCTTGTGGGTGCGGATGCACTGAAACAGGCCGGCTGACGCATAGCAGTTCAAAGCCCGGCAATATGCGTCACGTCCTGCCGATGCGCTTGCAGATAAGGCAACACAGCCCCCAGCAGCGGTGCCTTGAACGGCTCCTGGAAGCGATGCGCCAGCCCTGGTATCAAGCGCAGCTGGCTGCCTTGTATATGCGCCGCCAGGTGCACGCCATGCATCACCGGCAGCAACGGGTCAGCCGTGCCGTGCACCACCAGGGTCGGCACCCTCAACTGGTTCAATAGCTCGACGCGGCTTGGCTCGGCCAGAATCGCCATGATCTGGCGCTTGGCCCCGTCCGGGTTGAACGCCCGGTCGTAGGCCACCGCTGCCTGGTGCAGCAACACGGCACGGTCGTCCCGCACCTCAGGGCTGCCCAACGCCGCCAACAAGTCTGCCTGCTGCTCGATGGCCACCTCGCGGCTGGGCGCGCTGCGCCGGGCCAGTAACTGCACCAGCGCCGGATCCGGCGCTGGCAGCCCCGCCGCGCCTGAGCTGGACATGACCAACGTCAGGCTGCGCACGCGCTCGGGAGCCATGGCCGCCAGGTGCTGGGCGATCATGCCGCCCATGCTCACGCCCAGCACATGAAACTGGCGCACCCCCAAGGCGTCCATCAGGCGTAAGCCATCGTCTGCCATGTCGGTCAGCGTATAAGGCGCCGCCACTGGCAGGCCCAGCTTGTAACGCAGCAGCTCCACCGTCAGGTTGGCCGACGGCGGCATCTGGTTCCAGCGTGACAGCCCCACATCGCGGTTGTCGTAGCGAATAACCCTGAAACCTTGGCGGCACAATGCCTCGACCACATCGTCCGGCCAGTGGATCAGTTGCCCGCCCAGGCCCATGACCAGTAGCAAGGCCGGATCACGCGGCGCGCCCACGCTCTGGTACACCAGGCTGACCGCGCCCAGCTCGGCGCGCTGCACCGGTACACGGGCGTCACAACGCTGTCCGGCGAAGCTGGCAGGTACGCTGAAAAGGAAGATAAGAAAAAGCCAATAAGCCCGCATGAAAGAAACACCAGAATGCAGATACCCAGTAGAGCGCGAGTCTGATGAATTCTGTTCGGGCGCGCTGCCACAGTTCGGTGACAGTTTCATGACTCCCGCCAGACGGTGCGGCTGAACGCCCAGTCGACAGGCACGGCAACATGAGAGAAACTCAACTCATTCCCTGTTTCTTCAATCCTACACCCCGGAGTCAGCTGTGTTGGAGATCCGTCACCTGAAAACCCTTCATGCCCTGCGCGAAGCCGACAGCCTGGTGGAAGCCGCCGAGCGCCTGCACCTGACCCAGTCGGCGCTGTCGCATCAGTTCAAGGAGCTGGAAGAACGCCTGGGCCTGCCGCTGTTCGTGCGCAAAACCAAGCCGATCCGCTTCACCAGTGCCGGGCTGCGCCTGCTGCAACTGGCTGATGCCACCCTGCCCCTGCTGCGCGGCGCCGAGCGCGACATTGCGCGCCTGGCCGGTGGCACCGCCGGACGCCTGCACATGGCCATCGAATGCCACAGCTGCTTCCAGTGGCTGATGCCGACCATCGACCAGTTCCGCGATGCCTGGCCGGAAGTGGAGCTGGACCTGGCCTCCGGCTTTGCCTTCGCCCCGCTGCCGGCCCTGGCACGCGGCGACCTCGACCTGGTAGTGACTTCCGACCCGGTGGACCTGGCAGGTATCACGTATGTACCGCTGTTCACGTACGAAGCGATGCTGGCCGTGGCCAACCAGCACGCGCTGGCCAGCAAATCCTACATCGTGCCGCAAGACTTGCTCGACCAGACGCTGATCACCTACCCGGTGGAGCGCGACCGCCTGGACATTTTCACCCGCTTCCTGGAACCGGCCGACATCGAGCCGGCTGCGGTGCGCACCTCGGAACTGACGGTGATGATGATGCAACTGGTGGCCAGCGGCCGTGGGGTCTGCGGCATGCCGCACTGGGCGCTGCACGAGTACAGCTCACGCGGCTATGTGAAGGGCAAGCGCCTGGGTGAAAAAGGCCTGTTCGCCACCCTTTATGCTGCCGTGCGCACCGACATGCTCGATGCGCCGTACATGCGCGACTTCCTGTTGACCGCCAAAGATACCTCGTTCGCCACGCTTGATGGCGTCAGCGCGGTGCGCTGACTGCCTGGCGGTACAGCGGCAGTATCAGGTCCCGGGTCAAAGGCGCCAGCGTTAGGGCTGGTGCTTGATCGGCGGCCAGCCACACCACCTCGTCGATCTCCGCAGCCGGCGTTACCGGCGCGGCGCTGTCGACACGGAACAGTTCGGCTTGCACCTCGAAACCTGGTTCGTTCGCGGCCGGTGCACTGAACCGGCCCAGGTGCACGGCTTGGTCCGCGTTGATGCTCAGCCCCAGCTCTTCATACAGCTCACGCACCAGCGCCTGCACCGGTGATTCGCCGGCATCGATCTTGCCACCTGGCTGCATGAAGGCCTCGGTGCCGCGCTTGCGCACCACCAAGGTACGGCCCTGGGGGTCGATCAGCAGGGCAGCGGCGATGCGGATGATGTTGGGCATGGGAGGGCTCGCTGGAAACAATGGCCGGGGAGGATCCCATGAGGATCATTGGCCTGACAAGGCCAGCGCCACAAGAAGACCGCTGCTCCCACAGGGCATGTGTTCCGGCTGTGGTCATGCCCTCGACTCGAGAATGATTTTCGCTACCCCTATTTTAATTTGCAGCGCCCCGCAACTTGGCTATGGTCGGGGTTTGCCCCAGGCCCTGAGCCTGACCGCGCCATCGTAAGGACCCCGTATGAGCCTGTCACTTCTCAGTCGCTATGCCTTCTTCGCCGCCTGTGTGCTGTTCACCCTGGCGAGCCTGCCCTTCACCCACCACGAATGGCTGTGGCCGTTCACCCTGACCACTGGCATCCTCAGCCTGATCGGCGTATTCGACCTGCTGCAGCAACGCCATGCGGTGCGCCGCAACTACCCGATCCTGGGCAACATCCGCTACCTGGTCGAAGCCATTCGCCCGGAAATTCGCCAGTACCTGCTGGAATCGGACAGCGACGCCTTGCCGTTCTCCCGCGCCCAGCGTTCGCTGGTGTATGCCCGGGCGAAGAACGAGGCCTCGGACAAGCCGTTCGGCACCCTGATTGACGTGTACGAGTCCGGCTTCGAGTTCATCGGCCACTCCATGCGCCCGGCGCCACTGGCCGACCCGTCCAGCTTCCGCGTCATTGTCGGCGGGCCGCAGTGCAGCCAGCCGTACTCGGCATCGATTTTCAACATTTCAGCAATGAGCTTTGGCTCGCTCAGTGCCAACGCCATCCGCGCCCTCAACCAGGGTGCCAAGCTGGGTAATTTCCACCATGACACCGGCGAGGGCAGCATCAGCCCTTACCACCGCGAGCACGGTGGCGACCTAGTCTGGGAACTGGGCAGTGGCTACTTCGGTTGCCGCACGCCAGACGGGCGCTTCGACCCCGAACGCTTCGCCGCCCAGGCGCGCAGCCCGCAGGTGCGCATGATCGAGATCAAGATGAGCCAGGGCGCCAAACCCGGCCATGGCGGCATCCTGCCCAAACACAAGGTCACCCAGGAAATCGCCGAGACCCGTGGCGTGCTGATGGGTGAGGACTGCATCTCGCCGTCGCGCCACAGCGCTTTCTCTACGCCAATCGAGATGATGCAGTTCATCGCACAGCTGCGTGAATTGTCCGGGGGCAAGCCCGTCGGTTTCAAATTCTGCCTGGGCCACCCCTGGGAGTTCATGGGCATCGCCAAAGCCATGCTGGAAACCGGCATCCTGCCCGACTTCATTGTTGTCGATGGCAAGGAAGGCGGCACCGGCGCGGCGCCGGTGGAATTCACCGACCATATCGGTGTGCCGCTGCGCGAAGGGCTGCTGTTCGTGCACAACACCCTGGTGGGCCTGAACCTGCGCGACAAGATCAAGCTCGGGGCCAGCGGCAAGATTGTCAGCGCCTTCGACATCGCCAGCGTACTGGCGATTGGCGCTGACTGGGCAAACTCGGCGCGCGGCTTCATGTTTGCCATCGGTTGCATTCAGTCGCAGAGCTGCCACACCAACAAGTGCCCGACTGGGGTGGCGACACAAGACCCACTACGCCAGCGTGCGCTGGTGGTGCCGGACAAGGCCCAACGGGTGCTGAACTTCCATCACAACACCTTGCGTGCCCTGGCTGAAATGCTTGCCGCGGCAGGGTTGGAGCACCCTGCGCAACTGGAGGCCAAGCACCTGGTGCGGCGCATCTCGGCCACCGAGATCAAGCTGTTCTCGCAGATGCATGTGTTCTTGAAGCCGGGGGAGTTGCTGACGGGCGAGGTGAACGGGCAGTTCTATTCACGCATGTGGCAACTGGCGCGGGCGGACAGTTTTGAACCGCACAGTGAAGTAGCTGCCTGAGGAAAGCCCCGGGGCTGCTGTGCAGCCCCGGCTATTTCAGGTCAGGACGCGGTATTTGCTACACCTTGAACTTCTTTCGGCGCCAGACGGAACGCGTAATACAGCACCGTCAACAGCACCAGGAACGCCGGGCCGATGTACAGGGCCACGCGGGTATCCTCGAAGTACGCCATCAAGCCAACCACCAGCACCAGGAACGCCAGCGCCAGGTAGGAGCTCAGCGGCCACAGCCACATGCGGTACTTCAGTGCCTTGCGCTCGGCAGTGGTAAGGCCTGCGCGGAACTTGAGCTGTGCGAGCAGAATCATCACCCAGGTCCAGATCGCACCGAAGGTTGCGATCGAGGTGACCCATACAAAGACCTTCTCCGGCACCAGGTAGTTGGCCAGTACACCCAGCAACAGCGCGCCGATCGACAGCAGCAGCGCATTGCGCGGTACGCCATTCTTCGAAGTACGGGCGAAGGCCGCTGGCGCCTGGCCGTTCTGCGCCAAGCTGTAGAGCATGCGCCCGGTGCTGAAGATGCCGCCATTGCACGACGACAGTGCCGCTGTGATGACCACGAAGTTGATGATGCCGGCCGCAGTCTTGATACCAAGGCGCTCGAAGGTCATCACGAACGGGCTGCCCTGGCTGCCGATCTCGTTCCACGGGTAGATCGACAGGATCACGAACAACGCACCCACGTAGAACAGCAGGATCCGCCAGAACACCGAGCCGATGGCCTGCGGGATGGTCTTTTGCGGGTTACGTGCTTCGCCGGCGGTCAGGCCGATCATTTCCACGCCCAGGTAAGCGAACATCACCATCTGCAGCGACATCAGCACGCCGGTCACGCCATTGGGCATGAAGCCACCGTTGCTCCACAGGTTGGAAATGCCCATAGCCACACCGTCATTGCCAAAACCAAAGGCAATGATGCCGATACCGCCCAGGACCATCGCGATGATGGTGACGATCTTGATCAGGGCGAACCAGAACTCGAATTCACCGAAGGCCTTCACCGCTACCAGGTTGACCGCGCCCATGCTGCTCAGCGCCGCCAGGGCCCAGATCCAGCGGGGTACGTCGGGGAACCAGATGCCCATGTAGATGGCCACTGCGGTAATTTCGGCAACGCAGGTCACCAGCCACAGGAACCAGTAGTTCCAACCGGTGAGGAAGCCCGCCAGCGGGCCCAGGTAGTCCTGGGCATAACGGCTGAAGGAGCCGGCGACAGGGTTGTGCACGGCCATTTCGCCAAGGGCGCGCATGATCACAAGGATGGCCAGGCCACCGATGATGTAGGACAGCATGATCGCAGGGCCGGCCATTTCGATGGCCTTGGCCGAACCCAGGAAAAGACCGACGCCGATACAGGCGCCCAGCGCCATCAGACGGATGTGCCGTTCGCCCAGTTCACGCTTGAGCGGGCCGCCTTCAGTGGCAGGGCCGTGGGCAGGGTGGTTGCCGACTGGCATAGCAATACAACCTCATTTTGTTATTGGATTTGACCTTCGTGCAGCACCCGCCATGCTGATAGGCGTGGCGTTGGCTTGCCAGGCTGGCCTTGTGGGCCGGCCCGTATGCCGGAATAGAGCGCCCGGCAGGTCGAAGGGGGCGAGCAGTATAGGAAGAGCGTTGTAGGGGTTTTCACTGTATATGTGCAGAAATTTGGCGAGAACCCCGGGATCGCGTCGCACTCATCACGATCGCGCGGGCACCATAGCAACATCCCGGTACGAAGAAACCCACACCAAAGCCGCATAGCCCTACCTCGTCTTTCTTCCCTTCCTACAAATTTTTCACCCCACCCGCTCAACGTCTAAGCTTCAGACAAGCAAGACGAAAATACCTGGCCGGATAGAAGACTATGGGCGCACTGTGGCAATCGGAACCAACCAGAACGGAAGCACCCGAGATACCTCCGGCCGAGACGCCACAACCCAAGTCACCCCGTCAGCGTCGGCTATGGTGGCGGCTGATCATCCTTATCCTGCTGGTGGCGCTGGTTGCCATCGGCTTTGCGGCGTATGACGAATTCCGCACGTCCGAGCTGCAATCGCGAGAGTTCAGCAAACTGGCCGGCACGCTGACCTATTCGCTGCAGCCAGGCCCCAGCGATGCCATCGTGTACCCGGGTGAAGGGCCGTTCGACAAACGCCTGGGCTACAGCGCGTTGGGCGAGTTCCTGCCACGGCTGCTCAAGCGCGACTACCTGATCAGCGAGCAGGTGAAGTTCTCGCCAGCGTTGATGAACTACGTCGATCACGGGCTGTTCGTGCCCTACATCGAGAAAATCCAGGCCGGCCTGTCGATCACTGACTGCCGTGGCGACACGCTGTACCAGTACAACTACCCGCAGCACCTGTACCCTGATTTTGCGGCGATCCCGCCGGTGATGGTCAACAGCCTGCTGTTCATCGAAAACCGCGACCTGCTCGACACCCAGGACCCGCGCAACAACCCGGCCGTGGACTGGCCACGCTTTGCCAAGGCAGCCTACAGCCAGGTGGCCAAGCACCTGGCGTTGCCCGGCCAGTCCGCTGGCGGGAGTACCTTGGCCACGCAGCTGGAAAAGTACCGCCACTCACCAGACGGCCTGACGGTCTCGGGGGCCGAGAAAATCCGCCAGATGATTTCCGCCAGCGTGCGCGCCTACCAAGGCGGCCCTGACACGACTGCGGCTCGTCAGCGTATCGTGCGTGACTACCTCAACAGCGTGCCTCTCTCGGCTGTACCGGGGCATGGCGAAGTGCATGGCATGGCCGAAGGCCTGCGGGTGTGGTACGGCGCCGACTTCGACCAGGTCAACCAGGCCCTGACTTCCACGGCCAGCGACCCCGAGAGCATGGCCGCACGCGGCCTGGCCCTGCGCCAGGTGCTGTCACTGATGATTGCCCAGCGCCGCCCCTCGCATTACCTGTCCAAGGGCCGGGGCGAGCTGGCAGAACTCACCGATTCGCACATCCGCGTGCTGGCCGCCAATAAGGTGATCGAACAGCCCTTGGCCGATGCCGCACTGGCCAGCAAGGCGGTGTACCGCGACTGGGTCGCGCAGCCGACCATCGTGCCGATTGTGACCAACAAGGGCATCAGCCTGGCACGCAACCGCCTGGCCGCCATGCTCAACCGCCCTTTGTACGACCTCGACCGCCTCGACCTGTCGGCCACCAGCACCTTGCAGGCAGATTTGCAGTTGCAAGTGAGCCAGTACCTGAAGAACCTTGCCGACCCCGAATTCGCGGCGCAGATCGGCCTGATCGGCGAGCGACTGCTGACCAGCAAGACCACCGACCAGGTGAGCTACAGCTTTACCCTGTTCGAGCGCACCGGCGACGGCTCACGGGTGCGGGTGCAGACCGACAGCACCAACCAGCCTTTCGATATCAACGAAGGCAGCAAGCTGGAGCTGGGCTCGACTGCCAAGCTGCGGGTGCTGACCACCTACCTGGAAATCATCTCCGAGCTGCACGACAAGTACGCGGGCAAACCCGCCGCCGAGTTGAAAAAGGTCGAAGTCGCCGAACTCGACCGCATTACCCAGTGGTCGCTGGAGTGGCTTGCACAAAACAGCAAGAACCAGAGCCTGGATGCCATGCTTGATGCGGCGCTGGAGCGCAAGTATTCCGCCAACACCGGTGAAGCCTTCTTCACCGGTGGCGGCATGCACGTGTTCAACAACTTCCGCAAGGAAGACAACAACCGCAACCCGACGCTCAAGGATGCCCTGCGCGAATCGATCAACCTGCCGTTCATCCGCCTGATGCGCGACCTGGTGCGCTACGTGACCTACCAGCAGCCGTACAACCGCGTGCCGCTGCTAAAGGACGACGCCGACCCGCGCCGCCAGGAATACCTGGCCCGCTTCGCGGACAAGGAAGGTACCAATTACCTGATGCGCTTCTGGAAGAAATACCAACGCAAGACCTCGCAGCAGCGCCTGGACACCTTCCTCGACAGCATGCGCGTAACGCCGCAGCGGCTGGCGGCAGTGCACCGCTACCTGTTCCCCGAAGCCGGCCAGGAAACCTTCAATGCCTTCGTCCGTGCCCACCTCAAGGGCGACAAGATTGCCTTGGGCAAGCTGACCGACGGTCGCCTGTCGGAAATGTACGACGCCTATGGCCCAGGCAAGTACGACCTGCCTGATCAAGGCTACATCGCCAAAGTCCACCCGCTCGACCTGTGGCTGCTCGGCTACTTGCTGAAGAACCCCAGCTCGACCCTGACCGAGATGGTCAACGCCAGCCGCTTCGAGCGCCAGGAGGTGTACGGCTGGTTGTTCAAGAGCCGCCACCAAGGCGCCCGCGACAGCCGCATCCGCACCATGGTCGAGATCGAAGCCTTCCTCGACATCCACCAACGCTGGAAACGCGTGGGCTATCCATTCGACCACCTGGTGCCTTCGCTGGCCACTGCCATCGGCAGCTCGGGCGACCGCCCTGCTGCCCTTTCCGAACTGGTCGGCATCATCCAGAACGACGGCGTTCGCCTGCCAACCTTGCGTATCGATACCCTGCACTTTGCGGCCAATACACCTTACGAAACCAAGCTGATCACCGACCCTGACCGGGGTGTGCGGATTCTGCCGGTTGAAGTCGCGCGTGCCCTGAAAGGCGCCATGTCGCAAGTGGTAGACGCAGGTACCGCACGGCGTATTTCCGGCAGTTTCAAGCTGCAGGACGGCACGCCACTGGTGATGGGTGGCAAGACCGGTACCGGTGACAACCGCATCGAAAGCTTCGGCGCCGGCGGCCGGTTGATTGGCTCGCGCTCGCTGAACCGTACCGCCACTTTCGTGTTCTTCCTGGGCGACAACCACTTCGGCACCCTCACCGCCTTCGTCCCGGGGCGCTCGGCAGAGGCGTTCAAATTCACCTCGGCGCTGCCGGTGCAGGTGCTTAAGGGCATGGCCCCGATCCTCATGCCGTACCTGCAGCCGGGCAATCCGAATGAATGCAAACCGCCGCAGGTTGCCGTGCACACACCCGCAGCTGGGAACGTATCGAATGAATAGATGATAATCATTGGCATTAAAGGGCTTGTCTTTAGATATATCTTGAGTAATATCTTACGATATATCGCAAACGACGGAGCTCTGTCCCCATGCGCGAACACACCCCCCATGATCCCTTCGAACGGCGCCCTGGCCGTGGCGAGCGCGGCCCACGCGTTTTCGCCCCCGGAGACCTCAAGCTATTGATGCTCGACCTGCTGGCCCAACAGCCCGGCCACGGTTACGACCTGATCCGCCAGATCGAAAACCTGTTCGACGGCAGCTACAGCCCAAGCCCCGGGGTGATCTACCCCACGCTGAACTTCCTTGAAGAAGCCGAGCTGATCAGCGGCCAGATACAGGGCAGCAAACGCCTCTACGCCATTACCGATGCCGGCCGCCATGCGCTGGCCGAGCAAGCTGTCGCGCTGGATGGCGTGCGTATGCGCATCGAAGTCAGCAAACGCGCCCTGCGCGGCCATGACCGCCCGCCAGAAATTCACGAAGCGGTCGGCAACCTGCGCCACGCACTGCACATGCACAGCGGCCGCTGGACACCGGAAGAAATCGAACGGGTTCGCGACCTGCTCAACCATACCGCCAAGGCCATTGCCTCCGGGCCGGCCGAACCTGTCAGGGAGCCCCCCCATGAGTGACACCATCCACCGCGTCAATCACGAGATCCGCCAACGCCGCCTGCAGGTACTGCGGGTCACCGACCTCACCCCGCGCATGCGCCGCATCACCCTGGGTGGTACCGAGCTGCAAGGCTTCACCAGCGTGGGCAGCGACGACCATATCAAGCTGCTATTCGCCGAAACGCCAGAACAACAGCAGGCTATCGAGGCCCGTAATCTGGGGCGTGACGGTGGTGCACGGCCCACCATGCGCGAGTACACACCACGGCGTATCGACTTGGTGGCCAATGAGCTGGATATCGACTTTGTGCTGCACGGTGACGGCCCTGCCTCCACCTGGGCTGCGCAGGCCGCGCCGGGGCAAACCCTGCATATCGCCGGGCCACGGGCCTCAATGGTGGTGCCGGACATTTTCGACAGCTATTTGCTGATTGGTGACGAAACGGCCATTCCGGCAATTGGCCGTCGGCTGGAAGCGTTGCCAGCGGGCCGCCAGGTGGTGGCGGTGATTCAGATCGAAGATGAGCAGGAGCGCCAGCCACTGCCGAGCAAGGCTCAGGTTGAAGTGATCTGGGTGCGCCGCCAGCAGGAAGATTTGCTGGCACTGGTGAAGAACCTGACCTTGCCGCAAGGCCGCTTGTATGGCTGGGTGGCGCTGGAAAAAGCCCTGACCCGCCAGGCCAAGGCGCTGCTGCTGGAAAAAGGGGTGCCGGAAGATGCGCTGAAGGCTGCGGCCTACTGGCGTGCTGACGGGACTGCGGACGACGAATAAACTGTCGTTTCCAGG
>NZ_JBICKA010000045.1:0-116946 GCF_043103635.1 Pseudomonas sp. yb_9
CCTTACACCAGGTCGGAGGCAGAGATGATTATCTCGCACCTCTACGCGACTCTTCAGAAATACTGCCAGATCTACGCTGCGTTCTTCGAGTTCTGCTTCTTCACCGGTGTCCGGCCTGGTGAAGCCATGGGCCTGAAGTGGGAGGATGTCGACTTGGATCAGCGATCAGCAACGATTCGCCGGATCATCGTCAATCGGGCGCCCGAGGAGCGCACGAAGACCAAGTATCACCGGGTGGTGTTGCTCAACGAGCGCGCGCTGAACGCCATCAACCAGGCCCAGCGGATGGCGACACTTCGACGCATGGCATCCAAATCGGCCCACCCTGTAAGCGCTTTTGTGTTCCAACCGAGCAAAGGTGGGCTGTGGATCAACGAGCCAAGTGTTACAATCCGCCACTTCAAATCAGCGCTCAAGGCGCTGAACATCCGTGAACGCCGTCAGTACGACACCCGCCACACCTACGCAACCATGTGCCTAATGTCTGGAATGAACCCTGCGTTCATAGCGAACCAGCTTGGCCACAGCGTTGAGATGTTGCTTTCTACCTACGCGAAATGGATCAGCTCCTCCTCGGACTGGAGGGAGCTGGAGAAGCTGCCGCCCCGAGTCGAAATGGCCCAAAATTGGCCCAAAACTGACACGAAGGCCTAAATACACCTCTGGAACCCCCGCAGGACAAGCACTTGATCTCCACAGCTAACATCACCATGCAGTTCGGCTCCAAGCCGCTGTTCGAAAACGTTTCCGTCAAATTCAACAACGGCAACCGCTACGGCCTGATCGGCGCCAACGGTTGCGGCAAGTCGACCTTCATGAAGATCCTCGGCGGTGACCTTGAACCATCCGGGGGCCAGGTCATGCTCGAGCCGAACACCCGCCTGGGCAAACTGCGCCAGGACCAGTTCGCCTACGAGGAATTCACCGTGATCGATACGGTGATCATGGGCCACGGTCAACTGTGGAAGGTCAAGGCCGAGCGCGACCGCATCTACTCGCTGCCGGAAATGACCGAGGAAGACGGCATGGCCGTCGCCGAGCTGGAAACCGAATTCGCCGAAATGGATGGCTACACCGCCGAATCCCGCGCCGGTGAACTGCTGCTGGGCCTGGGTATTCCACTGGAGCAACACTTCGGCCCGATGAGCGAAGTGGCACCGGGCTGGAAGCTGCGTGTACTGCTGGCCCAGGCGCTGTTCTCGGACCCGGACGTGCTGCTGCTCGACGAACCGACCAACCACCTGGACATCAACACCATCCGCTGGCTGGAAACGATCCTCACGGCGCGTAACAGCACCATGATCATCATTTCCCACGACCGACACTTCCTCAACAGCGTCTGCACCCACATGGCTGACCTGGATTACGGCGAACTGCGCCTGTTCCCAGGCAACTATGACGAGTACATGACCGCAGCCACCCAGTCGCGTGAGCAACTGCTGTCGGACAACGCCAAGAAGAAAGCCCAGATCGCCGAGCTGCAGACCTTCGTCAGCCGCTTCTCGGCCAACGCCTCGAAGGCCAAGCAGGCGACTTCGCGCGCCAAGCAGATCGACAAGATCCAGCTGGCCGAGGTCAAGCCGTCCAGCCGTGTCAGCCCGTTCATTCGTTTCGAGCAGACCAAGAAACTGCACCGCCAGGCCGTGGTCGTCGAAAAAATGGCCAAAGCCTTCGACGACAAGGTGTTGTTCAAGAACTTCGACATCACCGTCGAAGCGGGCGAGCGCGTTGCCATCATCGGCCCCAACGGTATTGGCAAGACCACGCTGCTGCGCACCCTGGTCGGCGAGATGACCCCGGATGCAGGTTCGGTCAAGTGGACCGACAGCGCCGAAGTGGGCTACTACGCCCAGGACCACGCCCACGACTTCGAAGACGACATGACCCTGTTCGACTGGATGGGCCAGTGGACCTCTGGCGAGCAGGTGATCCGCGGCACCCTGGGGCGCATGCTGTTCTCCAACGACGAGATTCTCAAGTCGGTGAAGGTGATTTCCGGTGGTGAGCAAGGCCGCATGCTGTTCGGCAAGCTGATCCTGCAGAAGCCGAACGTACTGGTGATGGACGAGCCGACCAACCACCTGGACATGGAGTCGATCGAAGCGCTGAACCTGGCGCTGGAAAACTACCCGGGCACCCTGCTGTTCGTCAGCCACGACCGCGAGTTCGTATCGTCGCTGGCCACGCGGATCATCGAGCTGTCGGCCGATGGCGTAGTGGACTTCAGCGGTACCTATGACGACTACCTGCGTAGCCAGGGTGTGCTGGTCTGATTGATGGGGCGGCATGGCCATAGGTATGGCTGAGCCGGCCTCTTCGCGGGCATGCCCGCTCCCACAGGTAATGCGCAGGCCTTGAGTACTGTGCGGTAGCTGTGGGAGCGGGCGAGCCCGCGAAGCATCCACCGCCAGTCCCTCAGGCTGGCATTCCCCGACGAATAATTCGTTAGCCTGCTTTCATTTCCTTCCTGTAGCAGCCATCATGGACCCACGCCCAACCGCCCGCCCGCGAAAGAGCCCATGACCGCGCAACAACCCGCCCCCACCCGCAATACCCTGCACATCACCCTGCAGATCCTGTCGATCGTTTTCTACACCTTCATTGCCTTCCTCTGCATCGGCTTGCCGATTGCGGTACTGCCCAGCTATGTGCATGACCAGCTGGGTTTCGGCGCGGTGATCGCCGGGGTGACCATAGGCCTGCAATACCTGGCCACCTTGCTCAGCCGCCCGTTTGCCGGGCGCGTTGCCGATACGCTTGGGGGCAAGCAGGCCACACGCTTCGGCCTGCTGGGGATTGCCGGCTGCGGAGTGTTGACCCTGCTGTCGGCCTGGACCCTGACACTGCCACTGCTGAGCCTCGCGTTGCTGCTCGCAGGCCGTTTGCTGCTGGGCATCGCCCAGGGGTTGATTGGTGTAGCCACCTTGAGCTGGGGCATCAGCCAGGTCGGCCCCGAACACACCGCCAGGGTGATCTCGTGGAACGGGATCGCCTCGTACGGTGCTATCGCGATAGGCGCCCCCTTGGGCGTACTGGCCGTGGACGTGCTGAACTTCAGCGTACTGGGGCCCGCCTTGCTGGTGCTGGCCGTGGCTGCCCTGCTGGTGCTGCGCAAACGTCCTGACGTGGTGGTGGTGCGCGGCGAGCGCCTGCCCTTCTGGTACGCGTTCGGCCGTGTCGCCCCGTGTGGCCTGGGCCTGACCCTCGCCTCGATCGGCTATGGCACCCTGACCACCTTCGTCACCCTGTACTACCTGGAGCGCGGCTGGGCCGGCGCTGCGTGGTGCCTGAGTGCGTTTGGTGTGTGCTTCATCCTTTCGCGGCTGCTGTTCGTCAATGCCGTCAACCGCTTTGGTGGCTACAACGTGGCGGTCGCCTGCATGGCCACCGAAGTGCTTGGCCTGAGCTTACTATGGCTGGCACCTTCCCCGGCCTGGGCGCTGGTCGGCGCAGGGCTTACCGGTTTCGGGCTGTCGTTGGTGTACCCGGCGCTGGGCGTCGAGGCAATCAAGCAGGTCCCCAGCAGCAGCCGTGGCGCGGGGCTAGGCGCCTATGCGGTGTTCTTTGACATGGCCCTGGCCATCGCCGGGCCGGTAATGGGCGCAGTGGCCGTGCACTTCGGCTATGCCTCGATCTTCTGCGTGGCGGCCCTGCTGGCCTTGGCCGGGGTGGGCCTAACGCTGTTGCTGTCGCGGCGCGCCCGCCTCGGCTGAGCGCTCGCCCGGTTGCGGTGCACCCAGCGCCTGGCTGAAGAACGCCGCCGTTTCGCGCTCTAGCGAATGATGAATATGGCGGCGGTCCACGCCCTCGGCATCTTTGCACAGTACGGGCATTCGCGTGTATTGCTCGGCGTCGCAATGGGCCATGAACACAAAGTGGCCAGCGCCGGCCAGCAGGCGGTAATCCGGCGTAACCGGCAGTTTGCGGGCCAATGCTTTGGCGTTGCGGTCCACGGCCACCAGTTGATCGCTGTCTCCGCTATAGATGAGGGCGGGTACCTGCACCCCAGCCAGGGCATGGCGCCCGAACAGCAAGCTTAACGGGGCCATCAGCATCACCGCCCCCACCCGCTGGTCTGCCTGCGGCGCCAGCTCGCTGCGGTCGGCAATCAGAATCCCGTGGGTTTTGCAGGCGTCGGCGTCGTTCGGGCGTTCCAGGCAGTACTGCCGCAGGCGGTCCAGATCGGGGCGCGCACCAGACAGTATCAACGCGGTTTCGCCGCCGGCCGAATAGCCGATCACACCGACCTTGCCTTCATTCAGGTAAGGCCCGAGCAATGCATCGTCACGGGCAGCACCGATGGCAGCGCTGACTTGCAGTGGCCGGCCATAAAGATTGCTCAAGGTACCCAGGCGACTGTGGTCGCGGACGTTGTCCCCCGGGTGCACGACCGCTACCACCACGAACCCCTGGCGCGCCAGGGACGTGGCCAGGTAATGCAAGGCCAACGGACTGCCGGTGTTGCCGTGGGACAACACCAGTAACGGGAACTGGCCCATGGCAACGGGTGCCTCTTCAGCCACCTCGACCGGGTAGCCGTCTATACGGCTGCGATGGGTTGAACCAACGGCCGGGTAAAAAGCCAGTGCTTGCATCGGCCGGTTATCGACCGGGTCGGCCAGTGTCATGTGGTGCAGGCCGGCCACCCATGGCGCAGCCTCGGCGTGGGCCAACAGGCCGCCGAGCAGCGCCAGTGCCAACATGCAGCGTGGAAGGGTCATCGGCCGGCGGTTCCTTGCAGGGCGAAGTGATAGCACAGCATAGAGCCGGCCTGGCCGGCACCGCATGAAAACTGGATGAAACCGTCGTCATGCATGTGGCGTGCGCGCCCTATGCATTTGCGCATGGCGTCGAACCCGTGGCATAGATGGAGGTCCACGTCTTTACGTGACCGTTTCGCGCCATTGAAGGAGATTCATGCATGAGCAAGCCCGCCTATGTGCCACCCAAGGTCTGGCGCAACGACGCAGCATCCGGCGGCCAGTTCGCCAGCATCAACCGCCCGGTTGCAGGCCCGACGCACGACAAGGACCTGCCGCAGGGCAAACATCCGCTGCAGCTGTATTCCCTGGCCACGCCCAATGGCGTCAAGGTCACCGTTGCCCTTGAAGAGCTGCTTGCTTTGGGCCATCGCGGCGCCGAGTACGATGCCTGGCTGATCCGCATCGGCGAGGGCGACCAGTTCTCCAGTGGCTTCGTACAGGTAAACCCCAACTCGAAGATCCCTGCCCTGCTTGACCGAAGTGTCGAACCACCTGTGCGGGTGTTCGAATCGGGGTCGATCTTGCTGTATCTGGCGGACAAGTTCGGTGCCCCACTGCCGAAATCGCCGGCTGCACGCACCGAAAGCCTGAACTGGCTGTTCTGGCAGATGGGCGCAGCGCCTTACCTGGGCGGTGGCTTTGGCCACTTCTACGTGTATGCGCCAGAGAAATACGAGTACGCCATCAACCGCTTCACCATGGAAGCCAAGCGTCAGCTGGATGTACTCGACCGCCGCCTGGCCGAAAGCCGCTACCTGGGCGGCGATGAGTACAGCATTGCCGATATCGCCGTGTGGCCATGGTATGGCCAGTTGGTGCGCGGCAACCTGTATGGCGCGGCGGAGTTCCTGGCGGTTGACGAATACCCGAACGTGCACCGCTGGGCCGAGGAAATTGCCCAGCGCCCGGCTGTGCAGCGAGGTACCCGGGTGAACCGGACCTGGGGAGATGAAGACAGCCAGGTGCCTGAGCGGCATTGCGCGGCGGACCTGGATTGAGGGCTAGTCGGGGTCGCTACGCGACCCCAACAATGCTCGCCTGCATAAAACCATTTGCCCCCGCGCAAACCTGCGTCCGTCAAGCCCTTCTTGTACACTCCTCGCATTAGCCCCCACCTGCACATTTTTTTGGTGAACGCATGATCGAGGTAACCGAGGTTTCCATTGCCGAGCTGCGCGACGCACTCGAGTCGGGCCGCACGACGGCGGTCGAGCTGGTCAAGGCCTACCTGGCGCGTATCGACGCCTACGATGGCGCCAACACCGCCACGGCCCTGAACGCCGTGGTGGTGCGCAACCCTGAGGCGCTGAAAGAAGCCGAGGCCTCCGATGCCCGCCGCGCACAGGGCCAGGTGCTGAGCCCGCTGGACGGCATCCCCTACACCGCCAAGGACAGCTACCTGGTCAAAGGCCTGACCGCTGCTTCCGGCAGCCCTGCCTTCAAGGACCTGGTCGCCCAACGTGATGCCTTCACCATCGAGCGCCTGCGCGCCGCCGGTGCCGTGTGCCTGGGCAAGACCAACATGCCGCCCATGGCCAACGGTGGTATGCAGCGCGGCGTGTATGGCCGCGCCGAAAGCCCGTACAACGCCAACTACCTGACCGCGCCGTTCGCCTCGGGCTCGTCCAACGGTGCCGGCACCGCCACCGCCGCCAGCTTCAGCGCCTTCGGCCTGGCTGAAGAAACCTGGTCCAGCGGCCGTGGCCCGGCGTCCAACAACGGTTTGTGCGCCTATACCCCATCGCGCGGGGTGATTTCGGTGCGTGGCAACTGGCCGCTGACACCGACAATGGACGTGGTGGTGCCTTACGCCCGCACCATGGCCGACTTGCTGGAAATCCTCGATGTGGTGGTAGCCGATGACGCTGACAAGCGCGGCGACCTGTGGCGCTTGCAGCCTTGGGTGCCGATTCCGGCTGCCTCAACGGTGCGCCCTGCGTCTTACCTGGACCTGGCCGTGGATGCCGGTGCCCTCAAAGGCAAGCGCTTTGGTGTGCCGCGCATGTACATCAATGCGGATGCCGAAGCTGGCACCTCCGAAAAGCCGGGTATCGGCGGCCCGACCGGCCAGCGCATCAACACCCGCGCCACGGTGATCGACTTGTGGCAGCAGGCGCGCCAGGCCCTGGAAGCGGCCGGTGCCGAAGTGCTGGAAGTGGACTTCCCGCTGGTGTCCAACTGCGAAGGCGACCGCCCGGGCGCACCGACTGTCTACAACCGTGGCATTGTCAGCAAGGAATTCCTGCACGACGAACTGTGGGAATTGTCCGGCTGGGCCTTTGACGACTTCCTGCGTGCCAACGGTGACCCCAAGCTCAACCGCCTGGCCGATGTCGATGGCCCACAGATCTTCCCGCACGACCCGGGCACCCTGCCCAACCGTGAAGACGACCTGGCTGCCGGCATGGACGAATACGTCAACATGGCCAAGCGTGGTCTGAAGACCTGGGACCAGATCGAAACCCTGCCTGACGGTCTGCGTGGCCTGGAAAAAACCCGCAAGCTGGACCTGGAGGACTGGATGGACAATCTGGGCCTGGACGCGGTGCTGTTCCCGACCGTTGCCGACGTGGGGCCGGCGGATGCCGACGTTAACCCGGCCTCGGCCGACATCGCCTGGAGCAACGGTATCTGGGTGGCCAACGGCAACCTGGCGATCCGTCACCTGGGCGTGCCAACCGTTACCGTGCCGATGGGCGTGATGGCCGACATCGGCATGCCGGTGGGGCTGACCTTTGCCGGGCGGGCTTACAGCGACAATGCGCTGTTGAGCTTTGGTGCAGCCTTCGAGGCGACCGGCTCGCGCCGCATGATCCCGCCACGCACCCCAGCCCTGGGCTGAGTTTCACCGGTGCCGCGTTGCGGCCCATTTGCGCAAAAACGGCCCCCACCGGTATTGCAGCGCCCTTGAATGCGCAGCAATACCTGTGGGTGGAGATTACGATAGTCACATGCACCTGATCTACTAAGCCCGCTGCAACCGGAAAAATGCCCTCGCAACGGCGTCAACCCTGACGAAATGCGTATCGCACCCTTTCGGTCTGCGGCAAGTGAAGGCACAATGCGTGTCCTTTTTTTGGCCGGCCTGGCCGGGGGCCTTTAAATGATCAAGACGCCGTATTACCTCATCGACAAAACCAAGCTGCTCAGCAACATGGAGAAGATCGCCTACGTGCGTAAACACTCCGGTGCCAAGGCGCTGCTTGCCCTCAAGTGCTTCGCCACCTGGTCGGTGTTCGACCTGATGCAGCAGTACATGGACGGCACCACCTCGTCCTCCCTCTTCGAGCTCAAGCTCGGCCGCCAGAAGTTCGCCGGCGAAACCCACGCCTACAGCGTGGCCTGGGCCGACGATGAGGTCGAGGAAATGCTGGAGAACTGCGACAAGATCATCTTCAACTCGATCGGCCAGCTGCAGCGCTTTGCCGAACAGTCCGAAGGCAAGGTGCGTGGCCTGCGCGTCAACCCGCAAGTCAGCAGCTCCGACTACCTGCTGGCCGACCCGGCCCGCCCGTTCAGCCGCCTGGGCGAATGGGACCCGGCCAAGATCGAACAGGTGATCGAGCAGATCTCCGGCTTCATGTTCCACAACAACTGCGAGAACGGCGACTTCGGCCTGTTCGACAAGATGCTCACGCACATCGAAGAGCGCTTCGGCCACCTGCTGCACAAGGTCGAGTGGGTCAGCCTGGGTGGCGGCATCCACTTCACCGGTGAAGACTATGCGGTAGACGCCTTCTGCGCGCGCCTCAAGGCCTTCTCGGAGAAATACGGCGTGCAGGTATACCTGGAGCCGGGCGAAGCGGCCATCACCAACAGTGCCTCGCTGGAAGTGACCGTGCTCGACACCCTGTACAACGGCAAGCACCTGGCCGTGGTCGACAGCTCGATCGAAGCGCACCTGCTCGACCTGCTGATCTACCGCCTCAATGCCAAGATGGCCCCGAATGACGGCGAGCACACCTACATGGTCTGCGGCAAGTCGTGCCTGGCCGGTGACATCTTCGGCGAGTACCAATTCGATCGTCCGTTGGCCATTGGTGATCGCCTGTCGTTCGTCGACACAGCGGGTTACACCATGGTCAAGAAAAACTGGTTCAACGGTCTGAAAATGCCTTCCATCGTGGTCAAGCAGCTCGACGGCAGCGTCGAAGTCGTCCGCGAGTTCGGTTTCGAAGACTACGTTTCCAGCCTGTCGTAAGACTGGCTACTCAAGTAAGGAGCAAAGGGTAAATTGAAGAAGAACGTTCTTATCATTGGTGCAGGAGGTGTCGCCAAGGTGGTGGCCCACAAGTGCGCGCAGCATAACGACGAACTGGGTCGTATCGCTATCGCGTCACGGAACATCTCCAAATGCCAGGCCATCATCGACAGCGTCAAGGCCAAGGGTAGCCTCAAGGTACCCGCCGACATCCAGGCCTTCTCGCTCAACGCCCTCGATGTCGAGGCAACCAAGGCACTGATCCGCGAAACCGAATCGCAGATCGTGATCAACGTGGGGTCCGCCTTCCTCAACATGTCGGTGCTGCGCGCCTGCATCGATACCGGTGTCGCCTACCTGGACACCGCCATCCACGAAGAGCCGGGCAAGATCTGCGAAACCCCGCCGTGGTACGGCAACTACGAGTGGAAACACCTCGAAGAGTGCCAACAAAAGAACATCACTGCCATTCTTGGTGTCGGTTTCGACCCGGGTGTGGTGAACAGCTACGCCAAGCTGGCGCAGCAGCAATACTTCGACAGCATTGATTCGATCGACATTCTCGACGTCAATGCCGGTTCGCATGGCAAGTACTTCGCCACCAACTTCGACCCGGAAATCAACTTCCGCGAATTTACCGGGCAAGTGTGGAGCTGGCAGAACAGCCAGTGGACCAGCAATACCATGTTCGAGGTCAAGCGTACTGACGACCTGCCGGTGGTAGGTTCGCAAAACCTGTACCTGACAGGTCACGATGAAGTTCACTCGATTTCGAAGAACCTCAACGTGCCGAACGTGCGTTTCTGGATGAGCTTCGGCGAGCACTACATCAACGTGTTCACCGTGCTGAAAAACCTGGGCCTGCTCAGCGAGCAACCTGTGAAAACCGCCGAAGGCCTGGAAGTGGTACCGCTGAAAGTGGTCAAGGCCGTGCTGCCGGACCCAGCCTCGCTGGCCCCAGGCTACACCGGCAAGACCTGCATCGGTGACCTGGTCAAAGGCACCAAGGATGGCCAGCCGCGCGAAGTGTTCATCTACAACGTGGCTGACCACGAAGAGGCCTACGCCGAAACCGACAGCCAGGGTATTTCCTACACTGCCGGCGTACCGCCAGTGGCTGCCGCCCTGCTGGTAGCCCGTGGCGAGTGGGATGCCAAGCGCATGGTCAACGTCGAGGAGCTGCCAGCCGAGCCGTTCCTCAAGGCGCTGGACGTGATGGGCCTGCCGACCCGGGTGAAAGATGAAAAAGGCGATCGTCCTTGGGACGCTGAAGCCTAAGCAGCAAACAGAAGGGGCGCCACATGGCGCCCCTTCTGCTTTTCAAGGCAAGCTTTCTACTTCCGGGCCTCCAGAATCAGGTTGAACGGCGTCTGCGTCGCCCGCCGGAACCGGCTGAACCCCGCCTCTTCGAACACCGCCCGCAACCGCGCCTCCCCGGCCTGCGCGCCCAGCCCCAAGCCCACTTCCTGCGACAACGAGTAATGCACAGTAGGCGTGCCCGCCATCGCCGCGCATGGCCGCGACCAGCTTGTCCTTGCCATGGAACAATACCGCGATCACTGCAGCGCCAAGGCCATGGCCTGCCCTCCTCTGCAAGAAGGCCATCGCCAGCGAGGGACATCCGCTCCGGGGAGGCGGTGGTCGGTTGAATGAATCTGGCTCACCGAATACAGCAACGAAGAAGCACTCGGAGCGTTCGCCAAGATCGACAGCTCTACCTACGCGGGCCGCCCGATCAAACGGAAAAAAGCTTCCTGAACCTATCTCACGAAGTAGTACTGTCGCGGCCATGACCTACACACCGGCCACTATTCTTTGAGGCGTAGCCCCAGCAGGTAACAAATCCTAAACAACGATGTGACATTTTTTTTCAGCTTTCTTATCAAGGAGCTGAACAATGAAGGTCACGGTTTTCGGTACCGGCTATGTCGGCCTCACCCAGGCAGTGTGCCTGGCGCAGGTGGGGCACTCCGTGTTGTGCATGGACGTCGACGCCGAACGGGTTGCCATCCTCAATGAAGGCCATTGCCCTATCTTCGAGCCGGGCCTTGCGCCAATGCTGGAGAAAAACCTGGCCTGCGGTCGCTTGCGCTTTACCACCGATGCCGGGAAAGCAACCCAATACGCCAAGTTGCAATTCATCGCCGTCGGCACCCCGCCACAAGCGGATGGCAGCGCCGACCTGAAGCACGTGTTTGCCGTGGTCGACAGCATCCTTGAACATGCCGATGGCCCCAAGGTTATCGTCAACAAATCCACCGCGCCGGTCGGCACGGTGCACCGCATCAAGTCGCGTATTGCCCAGGCCGGCGCCGAACCCGGGCGCTTCCAGGTCATCAGCAACCCGGAGTTTCTCAAAGAAGGCTCTGCCGTGGACGACTGCATGCGCCCGGAGCGCATCATCATCGGCGGTGCGGAGCCAACTGAGGTAGAGCTGCTGCGCGAGCTGTACCTGCCGTTCAGCCGCAACCGCGAAAAACTGATGATCATGGATGCGCGCAGTGCCGAACTGACCAAGTACGCGGCCAACTGCATGCTGGCGACCAAGATCTCGTTCATCAACGAAATCGCCAACCTGGCCGAGCACCTGGGGGCCGACATCGAGATGGTGCGCCGTGGCATCGGCTCCGACCCGCGCATCGGCTACAACTTCATCTACGCCGGTTGCGGCTTCGGCGGCTCATGCTTCCCCAAGGACCTGCAAGCCCTGCGCCGCAGCGCCGAGGCTGAAGGGTTCGAACCCCAGTTGCTGCGCGCGGTAGAGTCGGTCAACGAACATCAAAAGGGCCGGCTGTTCAGCAAGATCCAGCGGCATTATCCCGGTGGCCTGCAGGGCAAGGTATTCGCCTTGTGGGGGTTGTCGTTCAAACCCAACACCAACGACATCCGCGAGGCTTCCAGCCGGGTCCTGCTGGAAGCATTGTGGGCCGCTGGCGCAAGGGTGCAGGCCCACGACCCGCAAGCGATGGAGGAGATCCAGCGGCACTATGGCCCGCGTGCCGACCTGCAACTGGTGCCCTGCAAGGACGATGCTTTGGAGGGGGCCGACGCGTTGGTCATCGTCACCGAATGGCAAGACTACCGCGTGCTCAACCTGGACAAAGTGCCGCAGTTGCTGGCCGACCGGGTGGTGTTCGACGGGCGTAACCTGTTCGAGCCCGAACACATGGCCACCGCAGGCCTGACGTACTACGGCATCGGCCGTGGCCAGGTGCAGCCAGCATGCCCGTACTGATCACCGGCGTCGCCGGCTTTATCGGCTTCCACGTCGCGCAGCGCTTGTGCGAGACGGGTATCGACGTGGTCGGCATCGACAACCTCAATGCCTACTACAGCGTCGAGCTGAAACTGGCGCGCCTGCGGCAGCTGTTCGGCTTTGCCAATTTCCACTTCCAGACCCTCGACCTTGCCAATGCTGCCGACCTGCAGCAGCTGTTCAACGGGCAGGCATTCAGTGAAGTGATCCACCTGGCGGCCCAGGCCGGGGTGCGCTACTCACTGGAAAACCCCGGCGCATACGGCCAGGCCAATCTGGTCGGTTTCCTCAATATCCTCGAAGCCTGCCGCCAACAACCGCCACGCCACCTGATCTACGCCTCCAGCAGTTCGGTGTACGGCGCCAATGCCAAGCTGCCGTTCAGTGTCGATGACCCGGTCGAGCAACCTGTGTCGCTCTATGCCGCCAGCAAGCGCGCCAACGAACTGATGGCGCACAGCTATGCGCACCTGTACCGGCTACCGACCACAGGCCTGCGCTTTTTCACGGTGTATGGCCCTTGGGGCCGGCCTGACATGGCGCTGTTCAAATTCACCCGCGCCATGCTCGAAGGCCGCCCGATCGAGGTTAACAACAACGGCCTGATGGGACGCGACTTCACCTACATCGACGACATCGTCGAAAGCGTCCTGCGCCTGCGCCTGAGGCCACCACAGCCTGGCGAAGGGCAACCGCCCTGCCAGCTGTTCAACATCGGCCGTGGCCAACCCGTGCGGCTGCTGCATTTTATCGAATGCCTGGAAGACGCCTTGGGCATCAAGGCGCAGCGCGACTACCTGCCGCTGCAAGCGGGTGACGTGCTGGAGACGTGGGCCGATGTGGACTCACTGGCGCGCTGGATCGACTTCACTCCGGGCACGTCGCTGGAACACGGCGTAAACGCTTTCGTGGGCTGGTACCGGGAGTTCTACCGGGTTTGAGCCACACAATCACAACACGATCACAGGTAGCCTCATGACAGATCCACTTGACCTCTCGGTGCTCATACCTGCCAGGAACGAGGTCGACAACCTGCCGTCACTGCTGATGGAAATTCGCAGCGCGCTGGCGACAGAACACTATGAAGTGCTGGTGGTTGACGATGGCAGCAGCGACCACACCCTGAGCGTGCTGCAACACCTGAAAAGCCAGGGTTACACGCAACTGCGCATCCTGCGCCACGACCGCTCGCTGGGCCAGAGCACCTCGCTGTGGCATGCCGCGCAGGCTGCCCGCGGCCAATGGCTGGCCACCCTCGATGGCGACGGCCAGAACGACCCGGCAGACATCCCGGGCATGCTCGCCCTGGTACGCGCCAATCAAGATCTGGCCGGTGGTGTGAAGCTGGTGGCCGGGCACCGGATCAACCGCCGTGACAGCGCCAGCAAGCGCTGGGCATCGCGCTTCGCCAACGGCCTGCGCAGCCGCATGCTCAAGGACGCCACGCTCGACACCGGCTGCGGGCTGAAACTGATAGAGCGTGCAGCCTTCCTGCGCCTGCCCTACTTCGACCACATGCACCGCTTTATCCCGGCGCTGATCCTGCGCCATAACGGCCGCATGCTGGTGCACCCGGTCAACCACCGACCACGTCACGCCGGGGTGTCCAAGTACGGCAACCTGGACCGCGCCCTGGTCGGCATACTCGACCTGTTCGGGGTGTGGTGGCTGATCCGCCGAACCCGTCTAGACACGCGCCCCCAGGAGCTCGAAGGATGACCCGCGAAACCCTGTGGCTGATCATCGGCTTCACCGGCCAGGCCGTTTTCACCGGGCGCTTCGTGCTGCAGTGGCTGTACAGCGAGTTCAAGCGCCGCAGTGTCATCCCGGTAGGTTTCTGGTACCTGAGCATGCTCGGCAGCGCGCTGCTGCTGACCTACGCCATTTACCGCCAGGACCCGGTATTCATCATCGGCCAGAGCTTCGGCTTCCTGGTTTACCTGCGCAACCTGCAACTCATCGCCCGCCATCAGGAACAGAAGGAATAGCCCTTGCCCAGGTTCAAGACACTTGGGGCCGAACGCCTGGCCCTGATTGCCCTCGCGGTGTTGTTGGTGGGCGCCGGTATTGGCTGGCGCCAGCCAATGAATGTGGACGAAGAGCGCTTTCTCGGCGTCGCCCTGGAAATGCTGCAGAGCGGCAACTGGTTCATCCCCCACCGGGCAGCGGAAATTTATGGCGACAAGCCGCCGCTGTTCATGTGGACCGTGGCCCTGTTCAGCCAACTGACCGGCTCGCCCAGGATAGCCCTCTACCTGCCAGGCCTACTGTCGGCGGCGACCATCACCTGGGTGCTGCATGACCTGGGGCGGCGCCTGTGGAACCGGCGTATCGGTGTAATCGCCGCCTTGCTGTTCCTGGCCACCTACCAGAGCTACAGCATCCTGCGTACGGGGCAGATCGACAGTTTCCTGTGCCTGTGGGTGGCACTGGGCTTTTACGGCATGGTGCGCCACCTGCTGCTGGGCCCAGCCTGGGGCTGGTTCTACCTGGCCTGTGCGGCCATGGGGCTGGGCATTATCAGCAAGGGCGTGGGCTTTATCCCCGCGCTGATGTTGCTTCCCTATGCCTGGGCGATACGCCGACACTGGCACGGTGTAGTCGCCATGCCTGGCCAGAGCTGGCGCTGGAGCCTGGGGCTGCTGTGGTTGCTGGCCGGTTGCGCGGTGTGGCTGCTGCCCCTGTTGGTGTCGATCGCCCATGGCGGTGGCGCGGCGGAGCTGGCGTACCTCAAGGAGATTTTGCTACGCCAGACCGCAAGCCGCTATGCCAACGCCTGGGACCATCGCGAGCCATTCTGGTACTTCTTCGTCAAAGTCATTCCCAAATACTGGCTGCCACTGATCCTCGCCCTGCCTTGGCTGGTGCCCGCCTGGCGCCGGCAATTGCAGAAGCGCGATGGGCGCTTTCTGCTGTTGCTTGGCTGGGTGGCGCTGGTGCTGCTTTTTTTCAGCCTCAGCAGCGGCAAGCGCAAGCTGTATATCTTCCCCGCGCTGCCAGGCCTGGTGCTGGCCATCGCACCACTGGTGCCATGGTTACTCAAACACTGGTTTCAACGCCGACCGGGATGGCGCAGCGTATTCACTGCCGTGGCCTTGGTGTGGTTTGCCCTGTGGTTTGCACGTGGCTTTGTCGAGCCGCTAAAGGAGGGTCGCAACCCGCATGAAACGCTGATGAGCGAGGCGAAACGCGCCACCGGTGGCGCTGAGCTGGTGTTGGTAAGCTGGCGCGAGGGGCATTGGCTGTTTGCCCGGCAACCGATTGTGCATTTCGGCTTCACCGGCCAATCCAACGCGGATACGGCGGCCTACTGGCTACGCCAGAACCCTGCCGCTTTCGCCCTGATTCCAGCCACCGAACTGGGCCGCTGCTTCAGTGCCAGCAAGGCCCGCAAGCTGGGCCAGACCTCGCGCGCCGAATGGTATGTGGTGGGCGCCGATGCCGACAACGGCCAATGCCAAAGCGCAGCGCCCAACCACATCTACCGTTTCACATGGGCTAAGGCGCAGGCGGATTGAGCTGCAGCACCTCATTGGTGTATGCCCATTCCTTCTGTACCTGGTCCGGGTGGTCATTCAGGCGAACGCCATAGGACGGGATGATCTCCTTGATCTTGGCCTGCCATTGCGGCGTTGCCACCTTGTCCTTGAACACCTTGTTTAGCACATCGAGCATGATGGGTGGTGCGGTCGAGGCACCCGGCGAAGCCCCCAGCAAGCCGGCGATAGTGCCGTCCTTGGATGTCACCACCTCGGTACCGAGCTTGAGCACGCCACCCAATGCGTCGTCTTTCTTGATGATCTGCACCCGCTGGCCGGCCTGCCACAGCCGCCAGTCTTCCTTCTTCGCCTCGGGGAAGTAGGTGCGCAGCGCTTCGAAGCGGTCATTGTCGGATTGCAGCACCTGGCCGATCAGGTACTGCACCAGGTCAAACTCGCGTACGCCCACCCGCACCATCGGCCAGGCGTTGTGCACACTGGTACTGGCAAGCAGGTCGAGCAGCGAGCCCTGTTTGAGGAACTTGGTCGAGAACGTGGCGAACGGCCCGAACAGGATCATGCGCTTGCCATCGAGCACCCGGGTGTCCAGGTGCGGCACCGACATTGGCGGGGCACCGGTCGCGGCAATGCCGTAGGCCTTGGCCATGTGGCGCTGGGCGATGGCCGGGTTGTCGGTGACCAGGAACGAGCCACCGACCGGGAAGCCGGCATAGTCCTTGGCTTCCTCGATGCCCGACTTCTGCAGCAGTGGCAACGCCGCACCACCGGCACCAATGAACAGGAACTTGGCGTCGGTAGCCGACTTGCTGCCATCTTTCAGGTTCTTGTACTCGACGTGCCAGGAGCCGTCATCGTTACGGGTGATTTCCTGCACCTCGCTCGACAGCTTGAGGTCAAAGTTAGGCCGGGTCTGCAGATAGCCCACGTACTGCCGGGTGATCTCGCCAAAGTTGACGTCGGTACCAATCGGCGTCCAGGTCACGGCCAGCTTCTGGTTGGGGTCGCGCCCCTCCATCATCAACGGCACCCATTTGCGGATCTGCTCGTGGTCTTCGGAATACTGCATGGGCTTGAACAACGGGCTGGCCTGCAGCGCCTCATAGCGCCTTTTCAGGAAGCGGATGTTGTCGTCCCCCCACACGAAGCTCATGTGCGGCGTGGTATTGATGAAGGAATGCGGGTTCTTCAATACGCCCTGCTTCACCTGCCAGGCCAGGAACTGGCGGGTGACCTGGAACGACTCGTTGATCTCCACGGCTTTGCTGATGTCGATCTTGCCGTCTTTTTCCGGCGTGTAGTTGAGTTCAGCCAGGGCCGAGTGGCCGGTGCCGGCGTTGTTCCAGCCGTTGGAGCTTTCTTCGGCCACCTTGTCCAGGCGTTCGACCATCTCCATCGACCAGCCTGGCTCCAGCTCATTGAGCCAGACGGCCAGCGTAGAACTCATGATGCCGCCGCCCACCAGCATCACATCCACCTTTCTGGTTTCCGCTGCCTGCGCATTGAGCATGCTCAATGCCAGCGCCAGCCCGGCCAGCGCCAGTTCCGGCTTGATGGTGATCTTCATAACCTCTCCCGTGCCTCGTTGCTGTCCGTTAGTCCAGCACAAGCTTAGCTGACGGATTTACTCGGTTATGTTCAATGCGAAGCTTCGTGCCTCTTGCAATTCACCAATTCTCAAAATACTGTATGAATATTCAGTATTGCGAGTCAGTCACATGCAGCTCATCGCCAAACTCGGCATCCTCGCCGACGCCGCCAAGTACGACGCGTCCTGCGCCAGCAGCGGCGCGCCCAAGCGTAATTCACGCGGCGGTGACGGCCTGGGCGCCACCAACGGCCTGGGCATCTGCCACAGCTACACCCCCGACGGCCGCTGCGTGTCGCTGCTCAAGGTGCTATTGACCAACTTTTGCCTGTACGACTGCCAGTACTGCGTCAACCGCCGCTCCAGCAACGTACCTCGCGCGCGCTTTACGCCCGAAGAGGTGGTCCGCCTGACGCTGGACTTCTACCGGCGAAACTGCATCAGTGGCCTGTTCCTTAGCTCCGGCATTATCCGCTCGGCGGACTACACCATGGAGCAACTGATCCGCGTAGCCCGGTTGCTGCGCGAAGAACACAACTTCCGCGGTTACATTCACCTCAAGACCATCCCGGATGCCGACCCTCTGCTGATCGAAGAAGCCGGCCGCCTGGCCGACCGACTCAGTGTCAACATCGAGCTGCCCACCGACGCCAGCCTCAAGCGCCTGGCACCGGAAAAACAGGCGCATACCATCCGCCAGGCAATGGGCGTGATTCACCTGGGCCAACAAGCCGTGGCCAACGAACCCAAGGCCCCGCGCTTCACCCCTGCCGGGCAAAGCACCCAAGTGATCGTCGGTGCCGACAGCACCGACGACAGCACCCTGCTGCGCAATGCCGAGTCGCTGTATCAAGGCTACGGCCTCAAGCGCGTGTATTACTCTGCGTTCAGCCCGATCCCCGACAGCCCCGGCAGCGTGCCCTTGGCTGCCCCGCCGCTACTGCGCGAGCACCGCCTGTACCAGGCTGACTTCCTGCTGCGTGGCTATGGCTACAAGGCGGGTGAACTGCTGGGCCAGAGCGGCAACCTGGCGCTGGACATCGACCCCAAGCTGGCCTGGGCGCTGGCCAACCGGGAGGTATTCCCGCTGGACGTGAACCGCGCCGAGCCCGCGCTGCTGGCGCGTATTCCCGGCATTGGCCTGCGTAGCGTACAGCGCCTGGTCGCACTGCGCCGAGAGCGGCGCATTCGCTATGACGACCTCATTCAGCTGCGCTGCGTACTGGACAAGGCACGGCCGTTCATCGTCACCAGCGATTATCGCCCGGCCCAGGCCGAGTTGCGCAGCGGCCTGCTAAGGGCACGTTTGCGTGAGCCGCAGGCGCCCGTGCAGATGGGGTTGTGGGGATGATCGCGCTCGATTGTGACGACCAGTTCGCCACCTGGCGGGATCAGGCCCGGGTGTTGCTGGGGCATGGCATCGACCCCGCCGAGGTTACCTGGTCGCAAGGCCCGATGGCCGACCTGCTGGCAGTACCGGCAGCGCCCCCGGAAGGCCCAGGCCCCTTTCGTGCCAAAGTCCCAGCCGTGCTGCTGAGCCAGTTGGAGCAGGCTGCCCGTTATCGTGGCGAACAGCGCTGGAACCTGCTGTATGAAGTGCTCTGGCGTGTTGCCCATGGCGACCGCACGGCCATGCTGGCAGGTGACCGGTTGGGCAGTGAGTTGCAACGGCGTATCAAGCAAGTCACCCGGGAGGCGCATCACCTGCATGCCTTTGTGCGCTTCGTACCGCTGCCAGAGGCGTTGGCTGATCGCCTGCAACTTGATCTGGTGGCCTATCACGAACCGGCGCATGACGTTCTGGAAAGTGCCAGCCCTCACTTTGCCGACCGTCTGGGGCGTTTACGCTGGTTGATCGCCACGCCACGGGATGGCATTCGCTTCGACGGCCGGGATTTCGATTACCAACGCCATTGCCCTGAGTATTGGCAGCAATGGGCACGCAATGCCGACGACCCTGGCGCCGAACTGTGGCGCACCTATTACCGCCATACCTTCAACCCTGCTCGCCTCAACCCGGACGCCTTGCGCCTGCACATGCCCGGGCGGTTCTGGCGGCATTTGCCGGAAGGCATGCTGATACCGCAGCTTGAAGGCCTTGCCCGCCAAGGCAAGCAACGGGACGGCCAGGCCCTTGAAGTGGCTTCCCAGGCCGGCAAACAGATCAGCAAACCCACACGGTCCTCCAGCAACCACCCGACATCGCCCTCATCCAGCACACCCCCATGATCCGTTCGGTCGCCTTTGCGCGCCACCGCCGCGCCTTCGATCAGGAAATGCTCTGCCCCACTCTCGATAACCGCACCACACGTGGTGCGGTCACCTACCCTCGCAACTGCCCTGCCGTTGAAGGTATAGGTAGCACTTCCGCTCTCTACCTGATTGACACCATGCAGCGGGCATTCATGTCGGTGGCCTACAAGTACAACCGGGTTCATTGGGTTTCTCCTTCAGACGGTGCTGTACGGGATTCACGGTCAATGTCTGCTGGCCACTCAACCTTTGGGGCAAGGCAATGCATGTGGCTGAGGCCATCGTCATCGTTCCAGTCGCGGGGAGGGTGCACGAATTTTGGCAAGGCTTTGGGGCCTTGTTGCATGAACAGACGGGCGATGGCCCAGTAGGCTTCGCCCTGATGCAGGGTATGCGTGAAGAAGACACGGTCAATGACTTCGTCAGTCTCAGGGTTACGGACTGAGAGCATGACGTTTTCAATCAGGCCGCCGTGGCGATGCGCGGCCGGGGCAACGGGGCCGGCCGCCATTCGGTTCTGCCGGGGACCAGCACGGCGTCCTGCTTGTAGCGTGTGCCTTGCTGGGCAGCTGCGGCTTCCTCTTGCAAGCTACGGAGTAGCCGTGCTGCCGGATTTCTTCGCGGATGTTGCGGACCTGATTCTGCACGGTCTTGTGCACGTAGGCGATGTTGGGCAGGTCATCCAGTGTGTTCAGGCGAATGGCCAGGCCGAACAGCGGGGTGGCAGCGTCGAGCATCAGGTTCTCGAAGCCGCCGCGCAGTTGGAAGTCCGGGTCCGCGGGGTAGCCTTCGTAATCCGGGTGATCGGCTCGCCTTCCCTCGTCGGCCGGGTAAGGCGAGCCGGTCTCCTGCGGGCCATCGAGCATCCCGTGCAGCGTATTTTCGGTTACATCGCGGGCATCGGAGGCGCCCTCGGGTTTTACCGGAGGAATATGGAGTGGGCCGGCATGAAGTGGTCCTTGTCTTCCAGCAGGCTGAAGACAGGCACACTATCGGGGAATCAATTCTTCAAGGAGTCTGGGGCTTCCTAAACGGTTGTAGGATCCTTCTCTTCGTCTAGTTGCTAAACATTTCCGAAGAGCCTGGTTAGGCAAGCCAGCTTCTTCTTGTACGAACGCCGTGCCTCCAGCGCCTGGTCCAGGCTTACCGCCAGGAACCGTGCCTGCTGGTTGGGCTGCATCTGGCCGATCAGGTCCAGGTCGGCGCTGATCACTGTTCCGATCATGGCGTAGCCGCCACCCGACACAGCATCGCGGTGCAGGATGATCGGCTCCAACCCTGCCGGCACCTGGATCGAGCCGATCGGGTAGCAGCTGTCGACGATGTTCGACGGATCCGACCCCGCACCGAACGGCTGTTCCCGTGGCTGAAAGCTCAAGGCACTGCCGCCTTTGTAGCGATAGCCGATACGGTCGGCTTCGGAGCCGACGGTCCAGGCTTCGGTGAAGAAGCTTTGCGCTGCAGCTTCGGTAAGACGGTGAAAGTACAGCCCCGGCACCACACGCAACACCACCTCGCCGCCCAAGGCCTGGCGCAGGGCCATGGGCAGGCTTGCACCCGCGCGGGTCTTGCCGCTGGGCATGCCGACCGGCAGCAGGTCGCCCGCTATCAGTTTGCGCCCCTGGAAGCCGCCCAACGCTCCCAACGCGTAGGTGGAACGGCTACCCAGTACCTCGGGCACATCGATGCCGCCGGCCACCGCCAGGTAAGCCCGTGCGCCTGCGGTGGGAAAGCCGAAACGCAACACCTGCCCGGCACGTACGGCAAACGCCGTGTCCGGGCGCTGCTCACGACCGTCGAGCAACGCAGGCATCTGCGCACCGCACACGGCCACCAGTGTGTCCTGCTGGAACTCCAGCTCCGGCCCCACCAGCGCGCACTCCAGGCCTGCAGCGCCGGCCGGGTTGCCCACCAGGTGGTTGGCCGCATGCAGGGCGTACTGGTCGAGGGCGCCTGACGGTGGGATACCCAGGTGGTAGTAGCCTTCGCGGCCCAAGTCCTGCACAGACGTCGCCAAGCCCGGTTTGAGGACCTTGATCATGCCAATACCTCCTGCAGCGATTTGGGGTAGCCGACCGGGTCGGCGAGGAAGGCGTCCAGGGAAAAATCGACCGGGCGAATGCGCAGGTCGAAGCGGCCTTCTTCAACATCCGCCACGGCCTGGTCATAGGCACGGCGGTCGATGGGTTTGAATTGCACGATGTCACCCGGACGGAAGAACACCATATGCGCTTTCAGGTAGTTCAAGGTTTGCTGCGGGTCGTAGATCGGTGCCGGGGTAACGCCGAACATCTGGTAGCCCCCTGCTCCGCGCACCGAGTAGATGCAGCCGAAACAGCCGCCATGGCCCAGGGTGAGCTTGGGTGTGTCGGTACGCGGGCGCAGGTACTTGGGCACCTGCAACTGCCGTTCGCGCTCGACCATCTGGAACATGAAGGGCAGGCCGGCAACGAAGCCGACCATCGACACGAACCATGGCGCGCCGCTGTGCGCGGCGATGAATGCCTCGACATCGGCCAGGCCATTGATACGTGCCGCGTACTCCAGGTCAGTGCTGGCCGGGTCTTGATGACGGTCACGAAAGCGCATCAGGGTTTCATGGGTCCAGGGATCGTTGTACAGCACCGGGATCTCGATGATTCGCGTCTGCAACGAACGCTCGGCCACGGCCTGCGCTTCGGCACCGCGCACGGCTTCAAGCAGTGCATCGGGGGCGATACGGTCCGGGTCGAAGCGGATCTGGAACGAGGCGTTGGCCAGGCACACGTCCAGCACGCCCTCCAGGGCCAGCCGCTCCACGGCGCGAGTGACGGCCATGCCCTTGAAGAAGGATTCCAGCGACATGCTGTCGCTGACTTCGGCAAACAGGTGCTCGTCTGCGCCGAAGCTGTAGCGGATCGGGGTTGTAGCAAGCGATTCGGCCATGACTGTTCCTTTTTTGGAATCTTTATAGAAAGGCAGGCGAAAACAACCTATACGGGCTCCGGCTTGTGCCTGCCGGATGCCTCATGGGCTCAACGTGGCGCACGCACCACGATACCGGCTGCGTCCAGCGCCTTGCGCGTGGCTTCTACCAGGTCGAGCGCGCCGGGAGTATCGCTGTGCAGGCAAATGGAATCGAACGCGATGGCCAGGTCCTGGCCTTCGACCGTACGTACCACGCCTTGCTGGCAAGCACGCAGTACCCGCTCTGCAACCACTGTGGGGTCATAACCACGCACATTGCGGGTGAAGACGATAGAGCCGCTCAGGTCGTACTCGCGGTCGGCGTAGAACTCGCGGACCACCGGTTGGCCAAGTTCCTGGGCAATACGACAGATCACCGAGCCCGGCATGCAGTACAGCAACAGCCCCGGCTCGATCACCCGCAGGTTTTCCACCAACAGGCGCGCGGCTTCTTCGTCACGCGCCAGGTGCATGTACAGCGCACCGTGCGGCTTGATGTGCTGCAGGCGCACACCTTGTGCACGGGCAATTTCTCGCAGTGCACCCAGCTGGTAAAGCATGTCGTCGACCAGCTCCTGGGCCGGGGCGTTGATATGCCGGCGGCCAAAGCCCACCAGGTCTCGGAAACCCGGGTGGGCGCCCACCGCAACGCCCAACGCCTTGGCCCGCTCTACAGTACGGCGCATGGTACCGGGGTCGCCGGCATGGAAGCCCGTGGCGATGTTCGCGGTGCTGATATGGCCCATCAGCTCGATGTCGACGCCATCGCCAATGGTCCACGGGCCAAACCCCTCACCCATGTCCGAGTTGAAATCCACCACCTGCATGACTGTTTCTCCTGGCGCTTGTGACTGCATGCAAGCCACGTTAGAGTCTCCACACCCCCTTGGGAAGATCTATAAACAGATGGGGTGTCTTCGGAAAATCAGATACCACAGGAGCCAACCGTGTCACTGACACTGCGCCAGGTCCGCTATTTTGTCGCAACCGCCGAGATCGGCCAGATTTCCCAGGCAGCGATCCACCTGAATATCTCCCAGTCGGCGGTAACCACGGCCATCAAGGAACTGGAAGCCATGCTTGGCGTGCTGCTGTTCCAGCGCTCGGCTCAGGGCATGAACCTGACCGAAGCGGGCCGGCACTTTCTGAACCGCGCCTATGTGATACTGCGAAGTGTCGATGACGCGTTGAACAGCCCGCTGCCGAACGTGCGTGCAAGCGGCCTGCTGCGCCTGGCGGCAAGCTACACCGTGATCGGCTACTTCCTGCCCCACCACCTGCAGCGCCTGGAACACTGGCACCCGGACGTGACCCTGGAGCTGTACGAGCAAGAGCGCAGCGCCATCGAGCAAGGCTTGCTGGAGGGGCGTTTCGACATGGCGGTAGTGCTCACCGCCAACCTCACCCACCCCGATATCGTTTCGGAGACGCTGTTCAACTCCGAGCGCCGGCTATGGCTGCCCGGTCACCATCCGCTGTGCGAGCGCTCGTCGGTGAGCCTGGCCGACGTGGCCTGTGAGCCGTTCATTCTGCTGACAGTGGACGAAGCCGAGCAAAGCGCCATGCGCTACTGGGAACACGCCGGGCAAAGGCCGAGCGTGCGGGTGCGGACCAGTTCGGTGGAAGCGGTACGCAGCATGGTTGCCAATGGCAGTGGCGTGGCGATCCTGTCAGACCTGGTACACCGGCCCTGGTCGCTGGAGGGCAAACGCATCGAGACAGTGACCATCAGCGACCCGGTTACGCCGATGAGCGTGGGGTTGGCCTGGCACCGGGAGCGGGCGTTCAGCCCGGCGATGCAGGCCGTGCGTAACTACTTTCATGATGCATTTCTGGCGCCGCAGCAGTTGTCGGCGCGGCGGTGATCGTGTGGCTGTAGCGGCCTCCGGATACCTCGTGTGGTCATCGCCTGTGCAGCCGCGAGGCCACCCATCAGGATTCGCTGAAATGTTTGCGCAAAGCGGCCCGAATGCCGATTCGCAAGCCATCACAACTCCCAGCCGAACGATCAGCCACCTATGCCGTCATAACCTGAGCCGGTGCCGACACGCAAAGAGGACGCGAAATGACCCAGCCCGACCCGTCATACGTCAAATGGCTCGAAGACCGCGCCATGCTCAAGGCCTCCCAAGCGCGCGCCAGCCTGTATTCAGGCCAGTCCCGGTTGTGGCAGCAGCCGTACGCCGAAGCCCAGCCACGCCGCGCCACAGAAATCGCCTCGGTCTGGCTGACGGTGTACCCCGACGCCATCATCGCCCCGCCAGGCTGCTCGGTGCTCGGCGCCCTGGCCCACGAAGCGCTGTGGAAGCGCTTGTCGGATATCGGCATCCAGGGCCTGCACACCGGCCCGATCAAGTTGTCAGGCGGGATTCGCGGTCGCGAACTCACCCCCAGCGTGGACGGCAACTTCGACCGCATCAGCTTCGACATCGACCCGCTGTACGGCAGTGAACAGGAACTGATCCAGATGAGCCGCATGGCCGCGGCGCACAACGCCGTGACCATCGACGACCTGATCCCCTCACACACCGGCAAGGGTGCTGACTTCCGCTTGGCAGAACTGGCACACGGGCCCTACCCGGGGCTGTACCACATGGTCGAAATCCGCGAGGAAGACTGGCCGCTGTTGCCGGAGGTGCCCGCCGGCCGTGACGCGGTCAACCTGCTGCCGGCCCAATGCGACGAGCTCAAGGCCCGCCATTACATCGTCGGCCAGCTGCAACGTGTCATCTTCTTCGAGCCGGGTGTGAAGGAAACCGACTGGAGCGCTACACCGCCGGTTACCGGTGTCGACGGCAAGACGCGGCGCTGGGTATACCTGCACTATTTCAAGGAAGGCCAACCGTCTCTGAACTGGCTGGACCCGACCTTCGCCGCCCAGCAAATGATCATTGGCGATGCCCTGCACGCCTTGGACTGCCTGGGCGCCCGAGGCCTGCGTCTGGACGCCAACGGCTTTCTCGGCGTGGAAACACGGGCCAGCGATACCGCCTGGTCGGAAAGCCACCCGCTGTCGATTGTGGGCAATCAGCTGATCGGCGGCATGATCCGCAAAGCCGGCGGCTTCAGCTTTCAGGAGCTTAACCTCACGCTGGACGACATCGCACAGATGTCCAAAGGCGGCGCCGACCTGTCCTACGATTTCGTTACCCGGCCGGCCTACCAGCATGCACTGCTGACCGGTGACACCGCATTTCTGCGCCTGATGCTCAAGGAAATGCACGCCTTCGGCATCGACCCGGCTTCGCTGATCCATGCCCTGCAAAACCATGACGAGCTGACCGTGGAACTGGTGCACTTCTGGACCCTGCACGCCCATGACATGTACCTGTTCAAAGGCCAGACGCTACCCGGCAGCATCCTGCGCGAACACATCCGTGAAGAGATTTACGAGCGGCTATCGGGCGAGCATGCGCCGTACAACCTGCGCTTCGTCACCAACGGCATCGCCTGCACCACGGCCAGCCTGATTGCCGCAGCATTGGGCCTGCGCGATCTGGAGCAGATCGGCGCGGCAGAAATCGAACAGATCCAGAAGGTGCACCTGCTGCTGGTCATGTACAACGCCATGCAGCCGGGGGTGGTCGCGCTGTCCGGCTGGGACCTGGTCGGTGCCCTGCCCTTGCCCGCCGACGCGGTGGCCGAGCGCATGCTCGATGGCGACACCCGCTGGATTCACCGGGGCGGTTACGACCTGGCCGGGCTGGACACGCAGGCCGAGCAATCGGTGCGCGGCATGCCCCGTGCACGCGCCTTGTATGGAAGCCTGGACAGCCAGCTGGAAAACAGCGACTCGTTTGCCTGCAAGGTGAAGAAGCTACTGGCCGTACGCCAGGCCTATGGCATCGCCACCAGCCGCCAGGTGCTGGTGCCTGAAGTCAGCAGCCCGGGGTTGCTGGTGATGGTGCACGAACTGCCGGCCGGGCGCGGTATCCAGATCAGCGCGTTGAACTTTGGCCAGGACGTGATTGCGGAGGAGCTGCAACTGACCGGGTTCACGCCGGGGCCGGTGGTGGACATGATCAACGAGACGGTTGAAGGCGACCTGACCGAGGACGGGCGCCTGATGGTGAACCTGGACCCGTACGAGGCGCTGTGCCTGCGGATCGTCAACAGCAGCGGGCATTTGTAAACCTGCGCAGAGGCCGACCTTGATTTTGCAGCGCCAGAGGCATAGCGTTCGGGTGATTTCTTTTTGTGCCCAGGAGCAACTCCATGTACACCGGCATCGTCCAGGCCGTCCGCCCTCTGCTTGATGTGACCGCCTACCCGGGCCACAACCAGTTCACCATCGACCTCACCACCGAACTGCTCGACGAACTGAAGATCGGCGCCAGCGTCAGTGTCGAGGGCACTTGCCTGTCGGTCACCGAAATTCACGGTACGCAGGTCAGGTTCGACGCCATGAACGCCACCCTGGAGCGCACCAACCTGCGCAATTTCAAGGCCGGCCAAGGCGTCAACATCGAACGCTCGGCAAAAATGAACGCCGAAGTCGGCGGCCACCTGATGGCCGGCCACATCGCCACCACTGCGGAAATCGTCGAGCTGTCCATCAAGGAAACCGGTGCATTCATCAGGTTTCGCATGCCGCCGGAATGGGGCAAGTACGTGTTCCCGCGCGGCTTCATCGGGGTCAACGGCTGCAGCCTGACCGTTGCCGATGTCGACGACAATGTCATCACCATCAACCTGATCCCGGAAACCCTGCGCCAGACCACCTTCGCCCGCTACAAGGCCGGCGAGCTACTCAATATCGAGGTCGATCACCAGACCATGGTGCTGGTCGACGTGGTGGAGCGCACCCTCAAAGGCACCCTGGCCCGCGAAAAACTGCTGCCCTGAGGCCTGCGCATGCTGCCCAATGCCCTCCCAACGCGCACGGCCAGGCGGCTGCGGCTGCAAACCCTACGTGGTCGTGTCGGCCTCGGCCTGGTCGCCGCCCTGTCGGTGCTGGCTGGCATGACCGATGCCATCGGCCTGCTGGCGCTGGGTGACTTCGTGTCGTTCATGAGCGGCAACACCACGCGCCTGGCGGTGGCCATCAGTGAAGCCGACCTGGCCCTGGTGCTGCGCCTGAGTGGCGCGGTATTGGGCTTTGTCGCCGGCAATGCGCTGGGCGTACTGCTGGCACGCGGCTTTCACCGCCGGGCCTGGCCCGTGTTGCTGGTGGTCGCCGCACTGCTGGGGTTCGCGGCCGTGTGGCCGTTGGCAGCCACCTTCCCGGCATTACTGGCCGCCACACTGGCCATGGGCATGATCAATGCCGTGGTCGAACAGGTGAACGGCCTGCCCATCGGCCTGACCTACGTTACTGGCGCCCTGTCCCGCTTCGGCCGTGGCCTGGGGCGCTGGCTGCTGGGCGAGCGGCGTAACGGCTGGCGGGTGCAGCTGGTGCCTTGGGCCGGTATGCTGTCGGGGGCCGCGCTCGGCGCCTGGTTGCAACAACACCTGGGCCTGCAGGCACTGGCCGGCAGCTGCGCGCTGGCGTGTGTGCTGGCCCTGGTATCGCGGTTCATCCCGCGCGCCTGGCAGCGCGGCTACATGCCTCGCTGATCAGTCGATGCGCGGGTGCTGCTGAGCCAGCACCTTGCGTTTCGCTTCCAGCTCGGCGATCTGCGCGTCGATGTCTTCGATTTTCTGCTCGATGTTGTCGTGGTGCTCCTGCAGCAGTTCACGCGCTTCCTCGATGTCCGATGCCGCCGGTGCCGCACCGCGCAGCGGCTTGTTGGCGGTTTCCTTCATGGTCAGGCCAGTGACAAGGCCCACGGCGGCAATCGCCATCAGGTAATAAGCCGGCATGTACAGGTTGCCGGTGCTCTCCACCAGCCAGGCAGTGAGCGTCGGGGTAAGGCCGGCGATCAGCACCGAGATGTTGAAGGCACTGGCCAGGGCGCTGTAGCGGATGTGTGTGGGGAACATCGCCGGCAGCGTCGAGGCCATTACGCCGATGAAGAAGTTGAGCATGACGGCAATGATCAGCAACCCGGCGAAAATCACCGCCAGCTCACCGCTGTTGATCAGCATGAACGCCGGAATGGCCAGGGCGAACAGGCCGACACTGCCGACGATGATGAATGGCCGGCGGCCAAACTTGTCGCTGAGCAGGCCTATCATCGGTTGCACGAACAGCATGCCGACCATGATCGCGATGATGATCAGCACGCCGTGGTCTTCGCTGTAATGCAGGTTGTGCGACAGGTAGCTGGGCATGTAAGTGAGCAGCATGTAATAGGTGACGTTGGTGGCAATCACCACACCAATGCAAGTCACCAGGCTGCGCCAGTGCTGGGTGGCCACCTCCTTGAACGACACCTTAGGCCCAGAGGCAAGCCCTTCGCGGTCGCCCTGCTCCAGCTTCTCGACATGCTGCTGGAACGCGGGCGTTTCTTCCAGCGCATGGCGCAGGTACAGGCCGATGATGCCCAACGGCAGGGCCAGGAAGAACGGCAGGCGCCAGCCCCACTCCAGGAACTTTTCCTCGCCGAGAACGGTAGAAATCAGCACCACCACGCCTGCACCAAGCACAAAACCGGCAATGGAGCCGAAGTCCAGCCAGCTACCGAGAAAACCCCGCTTGCGGTCGGGAGCGTATTCGGCGACGAAGATCGACGCCCCCGTGTACTCGCCGCCCACTGAGAACCCTTGGGCCATCTTGGCCAGCAGCAACAAAATTGGCGCCCAGATGCCGATGCTGGCATAGGACGGTATCAGGCCGATAGCGAAGGTACTGAGCGACATGATCACGATAGTCGCGGCGAGGATTTTTTGCCGGCCAAACCTGTCGCCCAGGGCGCCAAAAAACAGTCCGCCCAACGGCCGGATCAAGAACGGCACAGAAAAGGTGGCCAGTGCGGCGATCATCTGCACGCTGGGGTCGGCATTGGGGAAGAACACCTTCCCCAGCGCGTAGGCGACGAAGCCGTAAACACCGAAGTCGAACCACTCCATGGCATTGCCCAGCGCTGCGGCGGTGATCGCCTTTTTCATCTTTCCGTCGTCGACGATCGTGATGTCCTTCAGGCCGATTGGCTGGACGCTTTTCTTGCGAGGTTTCATGCCCGTATCCCTGTCTATGAATGCTCTTAGGGTTCAGATACAACGGGACACTAAATAATTCAGCGCTTGACGATTTTTTGTGAATTGGCTTGCTGGCGTCTTCGCGGCTGAAGCCGCTCCCACAGGGGCATTACACGGCTTCAAGGCACAGGTGAACAGAGGCGCCGCAAAGCGGCGCCCTATTAATCAGATACCCTCGCGGGCCAGGTCCATGGCGAAGTAGGTCAGGATCAGGTCAGCACCGGCACGCCTGATTGCGCCAATGCTTTCACGCACCACCCGGCCTTCATCGATGGCACCGGCCAGGCCGCCGAACTTGATCATCGCGTACTCGCCGCTCACCTGATACGCAGCCAGAGGCAGGCGCGACGCTGCGCGGATGTCGGCGATCACGTCCAGGTAGGCGCCAGCCGGCTTGACCATCAGCACGTCTGCCCCTTCCTGCTCGTCCAGCAGCGACTCGCGCACCGCTTCGCGGCGGTTCATCGGGTTCATCTGGTAGCTCTTGCGGTCGCCCTTCAGCGCGGTACCACCGGCTTCACGGAACGGACCATACAGCGACGAGGCAAACTTGGTCGAATAGGCCATGATCGCCGTGTCATGGAAACCGGCACCATCCAGCGCGCTGCGGATAGCCTGTACCTGGCCGTCCATTGCCGCCGACGGGGCGATGAAATCGGCACCGGCAGCGGCAGCGATGACCGCTTGCTTGCCCAGGTTGGCCAGGGTGGCGTCGTTGTCCACACCGTGGTCATGCAGCACGCCGCAGTGGCCGTGGCTGGTGTATTCGCAGAAGCAGGTGTCGGACATCACCACCATTTCCGGCACGGTGTCTTTGCAGATGCGCGACATGCGCGCAACCAGGCCGTTTTCGTTCCAGGTGTCGCTGCCCACAGCGTCCAGGTTGTGCGATACGCCAAAGGTCATCACCGACTTGATCCCGGCACGGGCGTAGCGCTCGATTTCCTGGGCCAGCAGCTTTTCGGGGATGCGATTGACGCCGGGCATGCTGGTGATCGGCACGAAGTCATCGATGCCCTCTTCGACGAAGATCGGCAGGATCAGGTCTTCCAGGCGGAACTCGGTTTCCTGGAAGATCGTGCGCAGGGACTCGTTCTGGCGCAGGCGGCGGGGACGAACGGAGGGGAATTGGTTGGACATGACAGCTCCAGGGCATTTTGAACGGCGTATACCTTATGCCTGTCACGCGCCAGTGAAAAGGACAAATGACGAGATATTGTCTTGCGTCAAAGGCAATGACTGTTTGGCGCCCTGGTTATCCTGTATCGGCCTCTTCGCGGGCACGCCCGCGATGAGGCCGGTACAGGCAACCTATTACTGAAGCCAGGGCGGCGTCGGCTCTTCTGCCTTGGTCGGTCCATGCTCGGCCTCGGCCCGCGCGGCACGGCGGCGGGCATCATCCATGCGGGCAGCATCGATCTCGCGAATGACCCCCGTCACGTCAGCTTCATGTTCGTCATCCTCGAACACGCCAGTCAATGGGCTGTCGGGAAGCAAGTCACCGGCCTCGTACAGCGCCCACATTTCCTGCGCATACCGGGTGCTTTTCAGCTCCGGCGCAAAGCGCCCGAAATAGTGGGCCATGTTGTCAACGTCGCGCTGCAGCATGTTGAAGGCATGGTTGTTGGCCGCCGCATCCACCGCCTGTGGCAAGTCGATGATCACTGGCCCGTCCGGGCCCAGCAGCACGTTGAACTCCGACAGGTCGCCATGCACCAGCCCGGCACACAGCATCAAGACGATCTGACGAATGACAAAGGCATGGAACGTGCGGGCATCCTCGGCTTCAAGGTGCACGTCGTTCAGCCTTGGTGCGGCATCGCCATCGGCATCGGTTACCAGCTCCATCAACAGCACGCCGTCCTGGAAGTCGTAAGGCTTGGGCACCCTCACGCCCGCGCTGGCAAGGCGAAACAGCGCCGCCACTTCGGCGTTCTGCCAAGCGTCTTCGGCTTCCTTGCGGCCGTACTTGCTACCCTTGGCCATGGCCCGGGCCTGACGGCTGTTGCGCACCTTGCGGCCTTCCTGGTACTCGGCGGCCTGGCGGAAGCTGCGCTTGTTGGCTTCTTTATAGACCTTGGCGCAACGTACCTGGCTGCCACAGCGCACCACGTACACGGCGGCCTCCTTGCCACTCATCAACGGCCGCAGTACTTCGTCGACCAGGCCGTCTTCGATCAGGGGTTCGATTCTTTTGGGTGTCTTCATCAGGCTGTGTTCGGGGTCCTGGCTGCAATGGCGGACATCCTCTCACAGCCTGATGCGACTTGCTCGTCTGTCTTCAGACCAGACGTGTCAGGCACCCTGCCCTACGCTGTTCACCGGCACTGCACGTGCCCGGCGCCGCGTGACCAGCAGGCCGGAACACACCACAAGCACCGCCAGCACCATGGTCGACACCACCTCAAGGCGGTGATCCGGCCGGAACAGCATCAGCACCAATACGCCACTGATGAACAGGATCACGCCCCAGGTCAGCCACGGGAACAGCCACATGCGGTAACCCAACGTCTTGCCCTGTGCAGTCAAGCGTTGGCGCAGGCGCAGCTGGGAAACGGCGATCACCAGGTACACCAGCAGGGCAATGGCGCCGGAGCTTGCCATGAGGAAGCCGAACACCTTGGCTGGCACCAGGTAATTGGCAATCACCGCCAGGAACGCAGCACCGGTAGACAGCAGCACCGCTACCACTGGTGTGCCGCTGCGGCTGGTCACCTGGGCGCAAGCCGGCGCATCACCGCGACGGCTCAGCGAATAGACCATGCGCGAGGCGGTGTACAACGACGAGTTAAGGCAGCTGGTCACCGATGTCAGCACCACGAAGTCGATGATGGCCTTGGCATTTGGCACGCCCAGGGTATCCAGCACCGTAACGTATGAGCCTTCGGTGGCCAGGCGCGGGTCGGTCCACGGTACCAGTGCGATAACGATGAAGATCGACAGGATGTAGAACAGCGTGATCCGCCAGATCACCGAATTGGTGGCCTTGGAAATGTGCTTGCCCGCCTCGTCAGACTCGGCTGCCGCAATCGTCACCACCTCGGCACCGAGGAACGAGAACATGGTAATCAGCATGGCGCTGAGCACTGCGCCGAAGCCATTTGGCATGAAACCGCCGGTGTCCCACAGGCGCGAGACCCCGCTGACGCCAGAACCCGGCAACAAACCGAAAATGGCGCACACGCCAAGCGCAATAAAGCTGACGATAGCCACCACCTTGACCAGTGCCAGCCAGAATTCGAACTCACCGTAGTTCTTCACGCTGAACAGGTTGGTTGCGGTCAGCAACAACGTGATGACCAGCGACAATACCCAGATCTCCAGTTGCGGGACCCAGGAATTGATAATGGTGGCGGCGATGTTGGCTTCGATCGGGATGATCAGCACCCAGAACCACCAATACAGCCAACCGATGGTGTAGCCGGCCCATTTGCCGATGGCGAGGTCGGCATAGGTGGAAAACGACCCGGTATCTGGCGAGGCTACCGCCATTTCGGCCAGCATGCGCATCACCAGCACTACCAGGCCACCGGCCAGGATATAGGCCAGAATGGTGGCCGGCCCGGCTTCAGCAATGGCACGGCCAGAGCCGACAAACAGGCCTGCACCGATCACGCCGGCAATGGACAGCATGGTGACATGCCGTGATTTCAATCCATGACTCAAATTGTTCTTGTGGGTTTGCATGGCGCTACCTTGTTGTTTTTGTCATGCCCGCGAAGGGGCCGTCGGCTGGCACGATCACCGACGCAGGCGCGAAAAAGCCCGCCCTGCCCTAAATGGTGAGTAGGGCAGTTCGGGTTGAGTAAGAGGAGACCGCAAAACGTATTACCGGTGTGTCAGCTGGCAACCCGCTGGCTGGCTGCACGATCCGCCTTAGGGATGTGGCCCCCTTGCCGGCTGACCTGCTCGCACACCTTTTCGACAATGTAGGCGCCGATCGGAATGGCCGAGGTGGCGGCCGGCGACGGCGCATTGCACACGTTCACGCTGCGCGCGGTGTTGACGAACAGGAAGTCGTCGATCAGCTTGCCGTCACGCGACACCGCCTGGGCGCGTACGCCGGCCGGGTATGGCGTGAGGTCAGCTTTGGTGATGCTCGGGCAGTACTTCTGCACCTGCTTGAGGTAGCCGCCCTTGAACAGCGAGTTTTTCATCTCGATCAGGCCCGGGCGGAAGTTCTTCGCCAGTACCTTGAGAATGCCGGGGGTGGTGAGGGTCTGGAACAGGTCACCAGGGCTGACGTCGGTCTTGCGGTAGCCCTCGCGCTTCATTGCCAGTACGGCGTTGGGGCCGACGGTGACGGTGCCGTCGATCATGCGGGTCAGGTGCACCCCCAGGAACGGCATCGACGGATCAGGAATCGGGTAGATCAGGTGGTTTACGATCTGGTCATGTTGCTTGGGCAGCAAGTAGTACTCGCCACGGAACGGGCAGATCACGAACTCGGTGCGCAGGCCCAGCATGCTCACCACGCGGTCGGCCATCAGGCCCGAGCACGTTACCAGGAAACGGCTGCGGAACTCGTCGCGCTGTGTGCGTACGATCACTTCGCTGGCCTGCTCCTGCAAGCCGACCACCTCAGCGCCATAGCGGATTTCGCCACCGGCACGCTGGAAGTCTGCGGCCATGGCGGCGGTCACTTGCGCGTAATTGACGATGCCGCTGGACGGCACGAAGATGCCACCCATACCTACGATATTGGGCTCGCGCTCGCGCAACTCGTCTGCCGACAGCCAGTAGCGCTCCAGGCCATTGGCCTCAGTACGCTCCCACAGCGCCTTCATGCGCTGCATTTCCAGGTCGTTGGTGGCCACCAGCAACTTGCCACACTCATCGAAGCGGATGCCGTGCTGGGTGCAGAAGGCCTTGGTGGCCTTGTTGCCTTCCAGGCAGAAACGCGCCTTGAGGCTGCCGGGGGTGTAATACACGCCGGCGTGAATCACGCCGCTGTTGTGGCCGGTCTGATGGCGAGCCGGGCCGGATTCTTTCTCCAGCAGGAGAATCTTCGCGTCCGGGTAGACCTTGATCAGGTGCATGGCCGTGGACATGCCCACAATGCCACCGCCAATAATGATGAAATCGTACACAGCCTTACCTCACACGCAGGCATTGCCTGGCTGGCTCACCAAGGCCCGCGCGGGCCTTGGTGGCATCGTTTTTTTGCAAAAGCGCATGGGCGGGCGCCCGCCCGACACCCTTGATTATTGCCCGCGCTGGTACAGCGGTTTTGGGAAGGCGACGTAACCACGCTGACGCATCAGTTCACGGCGCAGGCCCTCATGCGGGGTGAAGCGGTCACGGCCATGCAGCCAGAACAGGTTGTTGATCAGCAGGAAGCTGCCTACACCTACCGGTATCGACACCTTCTTCTCGCTGCCTTCCAGCGAGTCGGACAAGGCGTTCAGCCAGATGCCTTCCTCGTAGTTTTCCGGCTGCACGAACTGGTCAATGTAGCGCATGGTCGGGCGGCCTTCGCCATCGGTGTCGAACACCGAGTGGAACACATCCTCGGCAACCTTTTTGCTGGGTGGCGCGGTCCAGCGCATTTCGCGGCGTGCCATCGGGTGGCGGAAGAATTCCTCGCACTGCTCCCAGTCGTCCAGGTGCAGCAGCAGCGAGTTGCCACCTTCCATGTTCTTTTCGTCGATCTTCAGCATCAGCACGTAGTCGGTGATCTGGTTCACGAAGGTGCCGTCGTTGTGCAGCTCCATGACCCGGTGCGGCTGGCGCAGGTAGCTGTCGGAGTTGTCGCTGTTGACCACCACGAAGCGCGCATAGAACTGCCCACTCATGGCGTCGTAGTTGGAGCGGCCGATCAGGTGTGCACAGGCGGTGGTGAACTTGACCATGTCCTCGGCCTGGCTCACGTCATCCAGGCCAATCGGGGTAATCAGCATGCCGCCGGTCGTGCGGTCGAGGATGGTGTTGAGCAGCACGGGGCGCAAGGTGCCCTGGCACAGCTCATCAAGAATCTCACCTACCCGGAAGCGCAGGAACGACTTGTACTCCAGCGCCTGCACCGGCCATTGGGCGACGGCCTGGACGAACGCTTCGACGGTTTCGCGGGCAAAGGTCAGTTCCAGCAGGCGCGGCGACTGTTTCGAGGGAGCGATGGTGTAACCACGCGGTTCGAGCGGCAGCGGCATCACAAGTTCGTCGATCTGCGTAAAGGCGTTCATGGCAGTGTCCTGGCAAAAAGGTGGTTGGCGCTATCCAGTGATGACCTGGATCAGTGAGGGCGAGCTAAAAATATCGCTACTCAATAAAAATGTCTACATTTTTATCTTTCATAGCTATTAAGCGTTATTGTCCATTGTTTTTCGTCCGCAGAGGGTTTCGGTATGATCACCAAAACGTTTTGAGGAACAGGATCTTGGAAGCGCTCGCCCCACGACAAAACTCAGCATTCAGCGGGTATGAGAGGCTCAAGAAGGACATCATTCGTGGCGTGTTCAAGCCCGGTGAAAAACTGTTGATGAGCGCCCTGAAGGAACGCTACGACCTGGGCGTGGGCCCGCTGCGCGAAGCGCTGTCGCAACTGGTGGCCGAACACCTGGTCAACGCCATCAGCCAGAAAGGCTACCGGGTGGCGCCCATGTCGCTGGACGAGATGAACGACATCTACGATGCGCGCGCCAACCTGGAGGCGATGATCATTGCCTTGGCCATCGAGCGCGGTGATGACGCCTGGGAGGCGTCAGTCCTGGCCCACTCCCATACACTGGCCAAGGTCGTGGAAGTAAAAACCCGCGAACAGCGCCTGGATGTGTGGGACGAACGGCACAAGGCGTTTCATACCGCCATTGCCTCGGGCTGCGGTTCCAAACACCTGCTGCAGGCGCGCACCTACCTGTTCGACCAGGCCGAGCGTTATCGCCACCTGTGGCTGACGCAGACGGTGTTTTCCGAACAGGCGCTGGAGCTCAAGCGCCAGGAGCATGCGGCACTGGTGGAGGTGATTCTCGCCCGCGACGCCAAGCGCGCCAGCGCCATGATGCGCTCGCACCTGATGACGCCGGTGCCGATCATTGCGCAGATCATGCATGCCGAGGGTATCGGCGCACGCTAGATGAATTTTTCTTAAATCGCCGGTTGTCTATTCTTTGGCACAATCAAATCTCTATTAGATGCCCAGGAACCAGCATGCCTCGCGTACTGACCATCGAAGACGACGCCGTCACCGGCCAGGAAATCGTCGCCGAACTTACCAGCCACGGCCTGGACGTGGATTGGGCCGACAATGGCCGTGAAGGCCTGGCCAAAGCCATTGCCGGCGGCTACGACCTGATCACCCTCGACCGCATGCTGCCCGAGGTCGACGGCCTGACCATCGTGACCACCCTGCGCAGCCTCAAGATCGCCACCCCGATCCTGATGATCAGTGCCCTCTCCGACGTCGATGAGCGGGTACGCGGCCTGCGTGCCGGCGGTGACGACTACCTGACCAAGCCGTTCGCCTCCGACGAGATGGCTGCGCGGGTCGAGGTATTGCTGCGCCGCAACAGCGTGCCCATGACCCAGACCCGCCTGCAGGTCGCCGACCTGCAGCTGGACCTGATCAGCCACGAGGCGCGCCGTGGAGACAACACCCTCAACCTGTTGCCCACCGAGTACAAGCTGCTGGAGTACCTGATGCGCCACAGCGGCCAGGTGATCACGCGGATGATGATTTTCGAGGAAGTATGGGGCTACCACTTCGACCCGGGCACCAACCTGATCGACGTGCACATCGGCCGCCTGCGCAAGAAAATCGACTCCCCCGGCCAGTCGCCGCTGATCCGTACGGTACGGGGCTCCGGCTATGCCATTGCTGAACCCGTCTAAAGGCTGGAGCTCTTCGACCAGCCGCCTGCTGGCGCTGTACAGCTTTCTGTTCGTGGCCTGGAGCAGCATCCTCATGGGGGTGCTGTATTTCGAGGTATCCAGCTACCTGAACAAACTCACCCGCCACTCCATGCTGCAACGCCAGCACCTGTTCGCGCACATGAGCGGCAAGCAGCTGGATGACGCCCTGATCGCCAGCCAGGCCTTCGAAGAACGCAGCTTCGACGCCTACGGCCTGTTTGACGCCCAGCTCAACCCGATGGGCGGCAGTGTGCGTGCCCTGCCCCCGGAACTAAGGCTGGACGGCAAGATCCATGAGTTGAAACGCTGCCTGGATGCCGACGACCCACACCTGCCCCGCGACAGCTGCGATGCGGTGGCGATCAAAGTGCAAGATGGCCGCTGGCTGGTACTGTTCCGCGATAACGGCTCACTGTTCGTGGTGACCCGGATTATTCTCGATGCCCTGCTCTGGGGTATCTCCTTGACGCTGATCCCAGGCTTTGCAGGCTGGTATCTGTTGCGCCGCCGGCCGTTAAAGCGTATCCGCGCGATCCAGGCCCAGGCCGAGCTTATCGTCGCGGGTGACCTGACGCACCGCCTGCCCTTGTCGGCCAGGCGCGACGAGCTGGACATGCTGGCCGCCATCGTCAATGCCATGCTCGACCGTATCGAGCGGTTGATGCATGAGGTGAAAGGTGTGTGCGACAACATTGCCCATGACCTGCGCACCCCTCTGACTCGCCTGCGCGCCCAGCTGTACCGCATTCGCCAGCAGAGCGATGTGGACTCTGCGCAAGCCGAGGCGCTGGACCAGGCCATCGGCGAAACCGACACCCTGATGGCACGTTTTCGTGGGTTGTTGCGCATCAGCGAACTGGAAGACCGCCAGCGCCGTGCCGGGTTCGTTCAGCTGGACCCGCATGATTTGCTGGTCGAACTGCACGACTTTTACCTGCCGTTGGCCGAAGATGGTGGTATTCATCTGGAATTGCACCAGCCCGCGCAGCTGCCGGCTCTGCACGGTGACCGCGAACTGCTGTTCGAGGCACTGGCCAATCTGGTGGGCAACGCTATCAAGTTCACGCCCGAAGGCGGGCAAGTGGGGATTAGCGCGATAGTGGACGACAACCGCCTGCAACTGGCCATCGAGGACAGTGGGCCGGGTATCCCCGAGGAAGAGCGTACTGCGGTGTTGAAGCGGTTCTATCGCAGCGATGAAGGCCATCGCCATGCCGGGTTCGGGCTGGGGTTGTCGATCGTTGCGGCGATCGTCGACCTGCACGGGTTCGGGCTGGAGATTGGGGAGAGCGAGTTGGGTGGGGCGAAGTTGGTGCTGCATTGCCCACTGGCGGGGCTAGCCAAGTAACCATTGGGGCCGCTCTGCGGCCCCAATCATCGAGCCGATCAGTCAGCCAGCCGCCAGGTAGTAGTACCCTTGCTGTCTTCCAGCACCACACCCATGGCGGTCAACTGGTCGCGAATCCGGTCCGACTCGGCCCAGTTCTTGTCCGCACGCGCCTGCAGGCGCGCCTGAATCAGGCTTTCAACCTCGGCCGCATCGACCTTGCCTTCGGCGCCCGCTCGCAGGAAGTCATCGGCTTCCAGCTGCAGCACACCCAGCACATCACCCAGCTCACGCAGACGACCCGCCAGGCCGGCAGCGGCCTCCGGGTCGCTGTCGCGCAGGCGATTGATCTCACGCACCAGGTCAAACAGCACGGCGCAGGCTTCGGGGGTACCGAAGTCGTCGTTCATCGCCACGCTGAAGCGCTCGACGAATGCCTCGCCACCCTTGGCTGCCACGCGTGGCAAGCCGCGCAGGGCGTGGTAGAAGCGTTCCAACGCGCCCTTGGCGTCACGCAGGCTGTCTTCGGAGTAGTTGATCGCGCTGCGGTAGTGGCTGGCCACCAGCAGGTAACGCACCACTTCCGGGTGGTACTTTTCCAGCACGTCACGGATGGTGAAGAAGTTGTTCAACGACTTGGACATCTTCTCGCCATTGATACGGATCATGCCGCAGTGCATCCAGGCATTGGCGTACTGCTTGCCAGTGGCCGCTTCGCTCTGGGCAATCTCGTTCTCGTGGTGCGGGAACTCCAGGTCGCTGCCACCGCCGTGGATGTCGAAGCTCTCGCCCAGGCAGCACGTGGACATCACCGAGCACTCGATGTGCCAGCCCGGACGGCCCGGGCCCCATGGCGACTCCCAGCTCGGCTCGCCCGGCTTCACGCCCTTCCACAGCACGAAGTCCAGCGGGTCTTGCTTGGCTTCGTCGACCTCGATGCGCGCGCCGATGCGCAGGTCTTCGATCTTCTTGCGCGACAGTTTTCCGTAACCGACGAACTTGCCGACGCGGTAGTACACGTCACCATTGCCCGGGGCGTACGCGTAACCCTTGTCGATCAGGGTCTGGATCATCGCGTGCATGCCGGCGATGTGGTCGGTGGCACGCGGTTCCTGGTCTGGCGGCAGGATGTTCAGGCGGCGCTCGTCTTCGTGCATCGCATCGATCATGCGGGCGGTCAAGGCGTCGAAGGTTTCGCCGTTCTCGTTGGCCCGGTTGATGATCTTGTCATCAATGTCGGTGATGTTGCGCACGTAGGTCAGGTCGTAGCCGCTCTTGCGCAGCCAGCGGGTGACCAGGTCGAATGCCACCATACTGCGGCCATGGCCCAGGTGGCAGTAGTCGTACACGGTCATGCCGCACACGTACATGCGCACCTTGTTGCCATCCAGCGGCTTGAAGGTTTCCTTCGCTTTGCTCAGGGTGTTGTAGATGGTAAGCACGGCGTTTCCTCAGCTGCCCCAGGAGTCACGCAGGGTGACAGTGCGGTTGAACACCGGGCGGCCCGGCTGGCTGTCTTTCAGGTCGGCACAGAAGTAGCCTTCGCGCTCGAACTGGAAGCGGTCCTCAGGCTGGGCCTGGGCCAGCGACGGCTCGGCACGGCAGCGGCTGAGCACTTGCAGCGAATCCGGGTTGATGTTGTCCAGGAAGCTGCCGCCCTCCTCGGTCTTTTCCGGGTTCGGCGAGCGGAACAGACGGTCGTACAGGCGCACTTCGCACTCGATGCTGCCTTCGGCCGGTACCCAGTGGATCACGCCCTTGACCTTGCGGCCTTCAGGGTTTTTGCCCAGTGTGTCCGGGTCGTACGAGCAGCGCAGCTCGACGATGTTGCCGTCGGCGTCCTTGATGGCCTCGTCGGCGCGGATCACGTAGCTGCCGCGCAGGCGCACCTCACCGGCCGGTTCCAGGCGCTTGTAGCCCTTTGGCGGCGCTTCCATGAAGTCGTCCCGGTCGATGTACAGCTCACGGGAGAACGGCAGCACGCGCACGCCCATGTCTTCTTTCGGGTGGCGCGGCAGCTCAAGCTGCTCGACCTGGCCTTCCGGGTAGTTGGTGATGACCACTTTCAGCGGGCGCAGCACGCACATGGCACGCGGCGCGGTGCGGTCGAGGTCGTCACGGATGCTGAATTCGAGCATCGACATGTCAACCACGCCGTCGGAGCGGTTGGTGCCGATCATTTCGCAGAAGTTGCGGATCGAAGCCGGGGTGTAGCCACGGCGACGGAAGCCGGACAGGGTCGACATGCGCGGGTCGTCCCAGGCTTGGACGTGCTTCTCGTCAACCAGCTGCTTCAGCTTGCGCTTGGACGTGATGGTGTAGTTCAGGTTCAGGCGGCTGAACTCGTACTGACGCGGGTGCGCCGGCACCGGCAGGTTGTCGAGGAACCAGTCGTACAGCGGACGATGCCCTTCGAACTCCAGGGTGCAGATCGAGTGGGTAATGCCCTCGATGGCATCCGACTGGCCGTGGGTAAAGTCGTAGTTGGGGTAGATGCACCACTTGTCACCGGTCTGGTGGTGGTGGGCATGGCGAATGCGGTACAGGATCGGGTCGCGCAGGTTCATGTTTGGCGAAGCCATGTCGATCTTGGCCCGCAGCACGCGCTCGCCGTCCTTGAACTCGCCAGCCTTCATGCGGGCGAACAGGTCGAGGTTGTCTTCCACGCTGCGCTCGCGGAACGGGCTGTTCTTGCCCGGCTCCTTGAGGTTGCCACGGTATTCCTTGGCTTGCTCGGGGGTAAGGTCGCAAACATAAGCCTTGCCCTGCTTGATCAGTTCGACTGCCCAGTCGTGCAACTGGTCGAAGTAGTCGGAGGCGTAGCGCACGTCGCCCGCCCAATCGAAGCCCAGCCACTTCACATCGCTCTGGATGGCGTCGATGTACTCCTGGTCTTCCTTGGCCGGGTTGGTGTCGTCGAAGCGCAGGTGGCAGACGCCGCCGAATTCCTTGGCCAGGCCGAAGTTGACGCAAATCGACTTGGCGTGGCCGATGTGCAGGTAGCCGTTAGGCTCCGGCGGGAAACGGGTGACGATGCTGCTGTGCTTGCCCGAGTCCAGGTCGGCCTGGATGATCGGCCGCAGGAAGTTCGCAGGGACAGCGGGGGCGCCTTTGGCAGCGGCGTTGGGCGCGTTGTCGGCAATGGGCTTGCTCATAGGATCCTTGAATGCACGTGTCCGGCCTGGGTAGGCCGATTGAATCAAAGGGCCTATCATAGCCGAAGCAGTCAAGCTGCTGACAGTCGGGCCCGGACAAACTGGCGTGATTTATCACGGCTTTTTGCCGCAGCCTGGCAAAATGGCCAGTGGGCGCCATGTGTCGCGATCACCTGATCCTGCGTCAGGTAATAACACGCGCCCTGCGCACCCTAATTTCTGATTGCCTTGAAGAAGCGAGTTTCAGCATGTCCAAAGTCAAACTGAGCACCAACCACGGCGACATCGTCCTGCAACTGGACGCCGAGAAAGCGCCGCAAACCACCGAAAACTTCGTTCAGTACGTCAAGGACGGCCACTACAATGGCACCGTGTTCCACCGCGTGATCAAGGGCTTCATGATCCAGGGTGGCGGCTTCGATGCCAACATGAGCCAGAAGAAAACCCGCGCCACCATCCAGAACGAAGCCGACAACGGCCTGAAGAACAAAAAGTACAGCATTGCCATGGCACGTACCATGGAGCCGCACTCCGCCTCGGCGCAGTTCTTCATCAACTCGTCCGACAACGACTTCCTCAACCACAGCGGCAAGAACGTGCAGGGCTGGGGCTACGCCGTGTTCGGCGAAGTGATCGAAGGCCGTGAAATCGTCGACGCCATCGAAAAGGTCGCCACCGGCTCCAAAGCTGGCCACCAGGACGTTCCGAAAGACGACGTGATCATCGAGAAAGCCGAGATCATTGAGTGATCCTGCTGATCTCCGATCTGCATTTGCAAGAAGAACGCCCGGATATTTCCCGGGCGTTTCTTGATCTGCTCGATGGCCGCGCCCGCCACGCCAAGGCGCTGTACATCCTGGGTGATTTTTTCGAAGCGTGGATTGGCGACGATGCCATGACGCCCTTCCAGCAGTCGATCTGCCAGGCCATGCGCCGGCTGAGTGACAGCGGAACGGCCATCTACCTGATGCACGGCAACCGCGACTTCCTGATTGGCCAGGCCTTTTGCGACACTGCTGGCTGCACGCTGTTGAGTGACCCCAGCGTGATCGAGCTGGGCGGCGAACAGGTGCTGCTGATGCATGGCGACACCCTGTGCACCCGCGACCTTGGCTACATGAAGATGCGCCGGTTACTGCGCAATCCGCTGAGTTTGTGGATCTTGCGTCACCTGCCGCTGTCGGCACGCTACAAGCTGGCGCGCAAGCTGCGCAACGAAAGCCGCACGCAAACGCGGATGAAGTCTACCGAGATTGTCGACGTCACGCCGGAGGAAGTACCCAAGGTGATGGCGGAACATGGCGTGCGCACGCTGGTGCATGGCCATACCCACCGACCGGCGATACACAAGCTGGTGGTCGATGGACAGCCGGCACGGCGTATCGTGCTGGGAGATTGGGACCGCCGGGGCTGGGCCTTGCAGGTGGATGAGCAAGGGTTTCAGCTGGCGCCTTTCGAGTTTTCCTGAGGGTGCAGGGTTGCCCGGGCCGGCCTTTTCGCGGGTAAACCCGCTCCTACAAGGACGCGTAAATCCTGTAGGAGCGGGTTTACCCGCGAAGAGGCCGGCATGCCTTACTGCTGAACCACGGCCCCCTTGTCCCGCTCACTGATCACCACTTCCCGATACTCTGGGTCAGCCTTGATCTGCGCTTCGGTAAACGGAATCACCGCCAGCTGCTTAGCGGCGAACGCCTTGGTCTGGTCACTGGCATGCGCCGAAGCTGCTTCGCTTGACTGGGAAAACGCCAGCAACCCACGAGCCTCTGGCCCCTTGTCGGTAAAGCTGACCAGTTGCAGGTAGCTGGTACCACTCACCACCAGCCGCTTGCCCTGCCCGCGCGGCACACTGTACATCGCGTTATACACGCCCAGCGCCTGCGGGCCACCCGGCACCGGCGTGCCATCGAGCGCCTGCTGTACCTGCCCCCAACGCGCCTTACCCGCCACGCCGCTTTCATTCACCTGCTTGAGCGAAGCCAGCGCAGCCTCGTGCACCAGCTTGCTCACGGCCGCTTGCTCTACTGCCAAGCCTCGCGGGGTGTGCTGCGGATCGGCCGGGTTAAAGGCCACCCGCCAGCTTTCCGGGTGTTCGGCCAGGGCATTGAACAGGTTCTGGAAGTGCACCAGGCCAATGCCGCTGTCCAGGTCAGCCTTGCCATTCCAGGCCGCCAGGCTGCTGCAGACGGCTTGCACATCCACGCCTGCGCCCTTGCACCACTGCAGCAGATCTGGCAGCACCAGGCTGGCCAGGTAAACCTCGTCGTCGGTCACCATGCGCTGCAGGTCATCCACGCCCAGCTTTGCCGTGCCCTGCAGACGTTGCAGGGCAAAGCGCCCACGCATGCCCAACGGCTGGTCATTGCGGCTGACCAACGGTGAATAACCGGTCAGCGGCTGGGCCGGGTTGGCCATCCAGGCCGGGTCGTTGGAGTTCTGCACGAAGTCCTCGCGCTCAAGGCTCGGCAGCAGTCGCGCCGGAAAAATACCCGGTTGCGCGGCCTGCGCATCGACCTTCCACTGGCATGCGCTGCGCGAACCATCCAGCACCACCAGGCGCCCCTGCCCCTTCGGGTTACTGCAGGCGTCCAGCAGTGGCTGATCCACGTAGGGCACCACCGACTGGTTCAGGTACAACGCACGCCCGCCTTGGTCCACCGCCAGGGTATTGACCCATGGGATGCCTTGCAGTTGCTCGACTGAGCCTTTCAACGCGGCCAGGCTGTCGGCACGGTTGATCTGGTACCACTGCTGCAGCACCCGGGTGTTGTCCAGGTTGGCATCACGCAAGCTGTAGGCCGCCTGCGCATCCCAATCCAGGCGCCCAGGCCACTGCACCACCGGGCCGAATTGCGAGCTGTAGACCTGCCGTTCCACCTGGCTCACGCTGCCATCTTCGGCCTTGACCGCAACACTGACGGTTTGCCTCACCAGTGGCAGCGACTTGCCATCGAGCAGGTAGCGGGTCGGGTCTTTGGGATCGAGCTGCAAACGGTACAAGGTGAAGTGATTTGACGTATCGACGGTGTGCGTCCAGGCCAGGTGCCGGTTGAACCCGATGTTGACCACCGGCAGGCCGGGCAATGCGGCGCCCATGACATCAAGCTGGCCGGGGATGGTCAGCTGCATCTGGTAAAAGCGCATGCCGCCCATCCACGGGAAGTGCGGGTTGGCCAACAGCAAGCCACGGCCATTGGCCGAACGCTGCGCGCCTACGGCCACCGCGTTGCTGCCGCGCTCCGTGGCAAAGCGCTCTTGCCTCGCCAGTGCGGTACCGAAGCCAGCCGGTGCCTGCTGGCTGGTCTGTGCAGGAGGTTGCGCCCCCGCCACCGCCTCGACGAACTGCCCGACACCGCCTTCGGCCAGCAGCCGACGGGTCAGTTTGACCAGGTCCTCGCTACTGATGGGCCGCACCCACTCGCCATTGCCGCACTCGGCAGGCAAGCCTTGCCTGCGACGCTCAGCCAACGCCCGGTTGTAGCCGGTGGCATAGCCCTCCAGCAGCGCTTTCACCGGTGCGGGCTGCGCCTGCAAGTACGCACTGACCGCCGCCGGGCTGTTGAGCCAGGTGAAGAACAGGTCACTGGCCAGGTTGTCACGCTGTTCCAGGGTCTTGCCTTTGGCACCGAAATGGCGTGACCGCTCGCCGCTCACGGTCAGCACCTCGTTGGCCAGCAGGCACAAGTTGTCCTGCGCATAGGCGTAGCCGACACCATAGCCCAGACCACGCTCATCCTTGGCCACGATATGCGGCACCCCGTAACTGGTACGTCGGATCTGCGCACTGGCATCAAGGTTGGGCTGCGCCTGAACGGTAACGCTGAAGGCCACCAGCGCGGCGGCCAGGCCAGCGCAAGTCATGGGACGGGAAAGTGGAAACACGGGCACTCCTCGGGTTCGGGGGTCATCCCGATCAGACGAATGGCCAGATGAAAATTTTACGTATTACAAGGCGGTGGAACGTCTTGATGAGAAAGCGGTTTTTTTTCACGAGTGGGTTGCAGTTTTTGCGTTCTCATTCGTCCTAGTAAGTGAGGCAACCACATTTCGGGTTCGTCCACGAAAAGGAGCATTCACATGCACAACCCGCAACCCTCGATCCAGGCTGGGCGCGTCCCAGGCAAAGCGCCCAAGGGACAGGGCATTTTTGCCGAGGAACGCACCGGCAACGAACAGATCCGCGAACTGCTGCGCACCTTTGGCCTGCGTACCAGCCTGATTCGCCTCAAGGTGATCGACGCCTTGCACGCCGCAGACCGCAACGGCCGCAGCATTGGCGTGCGCGGTGTGCACGCCCAACTGGAACAGCTGGACATCCCGCTGTCGTTTCTCAGCGTGCGCGAAGTGCTCAAGCGCCTGTGCGCCGAAGGCGTCATTCAGCTGGGCAGCGACAAGTGCTACAGCCTGAACCCTCAGGCCCGCGCCGTGCTGGAGCAAACACCGCTGCGCTGAGCGTATGGCCGGCCAGACCTGGCCGGCCCGCACAGGTCAGGGCTTGACCTTGCGCCGCAGGATGCCATTGATCACCACGACCACCACCGCAATGGCAATGGCCAGCATCTGGAAGGTCTGCTCACTGATCGTGCCCTGCTTCTGCAGGTGGGACAGGCCCAGCATCAGACCCAGTACAACCAGGATGATCAAAAGGGAATATTTCAGGCGCTGCACGTGTGTCATCGAAGGTTCCTTGCAACATCAGGGGCAAAAGGCTCGCAACGAGCCGCGGCCATGATACAACGGCCACCGCCCCCGGCGCTGCATTTCCTGCTGGGTGGGGCGGGGTCAGCCTGAAAGCATGAGGCTCCCAAGCACCCAAGCCGGAGTTACCATGTACAAACCCCTGCTGTTCACTTCGCTGTTTCTGACCCCCTTTTCCCTTCATGCACTGGACACCCGGCAAACACCCGCCGAGCACCTGCTCGAACTGGGGCGCGAGCTGGCCGCCCATGCCGGCAGCAGCCAATGGCAACAACTGTGGCAACGCGTGCGCCAGGCCGGGTACCTGCAGGCCAATGCGGCGCCAGTCCATTTCAGTGTGCCAGCGGCCCGGCTACCCGACCTGGCCCGGCAAACCCTGGCCCAGGCCGATCAGGTACAGGCTCAGCGCCAGACCCAGGCCCTGTACCGCCGCCACTTTGCGGGCCAGGTCATCGGCCAGCGCAACGGCCAGCCCCTGCATGCGCTGTGCCTGCTGGTTGACTGGCGCACATTGCCCCAGGACATGCGCGCCACCCCTCAAGCCTACCTGAGCAGCGCCAGCTTGCTGAACAGCTATCCGTGCGAGTGAAGGTTACCGGACACATCCGCAACAATCGGCGTGATCAGATGAGAAATCACCAGTCCCCGCCAAATGTCGATGCCATTTCCTACAGCACCGGATAACGCTGCCTGCAAAACCTGTTCACCGAAGCTACAACTCCCAACCCATATGCCGCCTAGCGACGTGCCTTGGCAGTCGCACAGAATTTGCTCACACCTTCGACATAACGCCGCGGGTGATCGGGTCGCACATCCCACCCATCCCGAAGGAGCGCCATATGCAAACGCCAGACTTGAGCCAGATCGATATCAGCCAACTGCCCCACTCGCTACAGGCCCTGATCGACTGCATCGGCATCGAAAACGCCTACCAGCTGACCTGCGCCTTTGGTGGCAGGCCCAAGTACATCCCCAAGCACCGCGAGCGTACCAAGCTTGCCGACGTGCTGCCGACCGATGCGCTCGATGCGTTGATCAAGCGCTTTGCCGGGGTCGCCCTGGAGATCCCCAAGGCTGACCACTTCCTGCGCCAGCTGCGCAACCAGCAGATCCAGAAGGAAAGCGCCAACGGCCTGTCCCGCAGCCTGTTGGCCAACAAATACGGCCTGAGCCTGCGCCAGATCGGCAACATTCGGCGCCAGGAGCCTTGCGCTCGCTGACGCCACTGCACCATTGCCGCCACTGGCGGCTTCCTTACCCCACGAGAAAGAGCATCCCGATATGTCGATAGACAACAGCCTTATTGGCTCGGTCATCAACGCCCTGCCGATGGACCGCATGATCGCCGGCCCCCTGCAGGCCATGGTCCAGGCGCAGGTAACCGCCAGCAAATCGTACGCCGACTTCCTGATGCAGGTGTGCGTCCAGGATGGCAAGGCAGTCGCCATCCAGTTCGACTACGACGAAACCATCGTCGACGAACAGGGCGAATACAAAGGCGTGGTCAGCAAGACCATGAAAGTGCCGCTGCTGGCTGCCATTACGCACCCGAATATCTCGATCGAAGAGGGCAATGTAGAGTTCGAACTGGTGATCAACCAGATGTCGGAGGATACATCCAGCAAGGACATGAACGCAGAAGCGACCGGCTCACTGGGCTGGGGGCCGTTCAAACTGAACGTGAAAGGCAGCGTCAGCCACAAGTCCACGCAAACCCGCAAGACGGATACACGCGCCCGCTATGCCTTCAACACCACCCTGAAGCGCCAGGAGCCGCCCGAAGCAATGATGAGGGTGATCGAGTTCCTGACGGACGCCGCGACCAAGCCAACCGTTGTCAGAACCGCTGAACTGCAAAGCCCGGACGAGATTTCTCAGGCCGATACCCTGAAAGGGCGAAAACCGGAAGGCCCACCGGCGCCGTGAGACGTTTGAGTGCCCCCATCAACCCCTCCTGCCCGCAACGGGAGGGGCATCACCTGGCTTGAGGAGTCGAATCGTTGCAAAAGCCCCCCGCCCCCATGACCTCCATCGACCTGCGCGAAATCACCCGTGGCCTGCAAGAAGCCGCCAGCGCCACCAACAGTTTGATTGCACAGCAGTACATCAACCTGTTCGACCAGTTTTTCGAGTGCGACACCGAGGCGTTGGGCGCTCCCATGAAGGCCAAGATGGTCGAAGTGGCGATGGACGGCCAGCACATCATGCGCGTTCCCCTGTTCGCTTTGGTGTCGCCCAAAGGCCTGGCCCTGGAGCGTATGCAGGTCGACTTGTCGGTGCGGGTCAAAGGCACTGAAGCGCAGCAGGCCCTGCTGACGGCGGGCGAGAACAAGGCCGCCAGCTTCAAGGTCACCATCGGCGGCCAGGGCCGTCAGGGTGACAGCCGTGACCCTGACGAAGTGCAGATACGCATGCAGTTCCAGGCCAGCGAACCACCCGAGGCCCTGAACCGACTGATCGAGGAATACACCAGCCTGATTGTCCCGGTACGTGTTCCCGATGCCCCGCCCTCGCCCGACACCAATGAATTCATCGAGGCAGCCACCGTCCGCTGACGACCGCCCCGTCCCCCTTCAGAAGTCGCGTTTGTAGAAGATGTCCAAAGAACTGGCCAACCCGCTGGCGGCTTCCAGGTACACTTTTTTGCTCAGTTTGTAGCGCAACGCAATGGTGTTGGCAGGCTCGAACACGCCTACGCCGTAACGCAGGCTCAACTTCTCGGTCAGGTTGCCGCTGGCGACCACGCTGGTTGTGTTGCCAGAACCCTCGGTATCCAGCTGGAAATCGTCAATCCCAAGGCTTGAAGCCAGGCTGCCGGTAATGCCGGCGCTACCGGCCAGGCCCAGGCCCAAGGCCGCTTCGGCGAGCATGTTGTTGTCTTCACCGGACGTGCCCAACGGGCGCCCCAACACCAGGTACGACAACGCTTGCTCTTGGCTCATGGCCGGTTCCGAGAACACTTTGGTGGTCGGCTGCTCGGCACTGCCGCTCAGGCGGATACCGGCGATTACATCGTCAACCTTGCGGATGGCTTCGATATCCAGATACGGCTGGTCAATCGGGCCGGCGAACAGCAACCGCGCCCGGCGGATGGTCAAGCGCTGGCCGTAGGCACGGTAGCGTCCGTCTGCCAGGCTCAGTTCACCACGGGTGTCGAGGTTATCGCCGATGTGTACATGGCCAAGCAGGTTGGCGGTGAGGCCAAAGCCGCTGAACGACAGCTTGTCGCGGCCCACTTCGACGTCAATGTCCATGGCCATCGCCATGGGCGGTTTGCCCTCTTCTGTCTGGTGGCCAACGATGACCGTGTCATCCGACACTTTGACGGTGGACGGGGGCAACTCGCGAACAGTGATCTTGCCCTTGGGCACCTGTACCTTGCCGGTAACCGCCAGCTTGTCGTCGATCAGGCGCAGGGTCAGGTCCGGGGCAACTTCCAGCGTGGCATAAGGCTCGACCGTGACCGGCAGTTGCTGGCCTTGCAAGCGCACGTCCATGCCCAGTGCCTGGCCCCAGGTGAGGTTCCCGCTCAACTGCCCACGCCCTGCCTCGCCACTGCGCCAGTTGCCGTTAAGCTGCACGTGCTCGCCGGCAATCAGCGCTTGCAATGACAGGTCCTGAAGGCTGGCCGGCAGTTCGGCGCCGCTGACTTCGCCGCCACTGAGCATCAGGTTGCCGTTGACCTGCGGCGCCAGCAACATACCGGAAAGCCGGCCACTGCCATTGAGCTGCCCGGCCAGCCGCTCGACCATCGGCACGAACGGACGGGCTACCGACAGGTCCAGCCCGGCCAGGCGGAAATCACCCGACAACGGTTTGTTTTTGCCCAACGGGTCGAGCCGGGCCGTGACGCTCAACTCACCCAGGCGCTCGCCGCGAAACGCCAGGCGCGTATCGATGCGCCGCGGGGCCAGTGTGCTGTCCAGGCGCAGGGCCTGGTAAGGGAAGTCGATCCAGCGGTCCTTGTCTTTCACACGCAGGGTGCCGCCACTGGCATCGACCACGACCGTACCCTTGGGGCCACTGGCCGGGATGTCCAGGTTGATATCAGCATTGAGCAGGCCTTGCCAGGCGAAGTCCTTCGGCAGCCATTGGGCCAAGCTGTCCAGCGGGAACTGCTTGAGGTGGTAGCGCAGACGCGGCTCGGGGGCCAGGCGCTGGTCATCACCACACAGGCTGGCCTGGCCGGAGCGCCAGCAATGGGCACCGAAATCCAACTGCCCACTGGCCAGGCGCTGAAGCCGTGCCGGCGCCTGCAACTGCCAGTCCTGGCCACCGGCCTGAATACGCCCACTGGCCAGGCGCCCTCGCCAGTCACCCTTGCTCAACTGGCCATCCAGCCCAAGGTCGAGCTTCAGTTGCGGGCCGTCCAGCGCCAGGGTCAAGGCTTGCTGGCGAATGTCACCTTTGCCGTTGGCCTGCAGTGTGCCCAAGGCGGTGTCGCCAAGCTGGATGCCTGTGGCCTTGAGTTCGATTACACCGCGCTGGGCGTTGTCCAGCCGGGCCTCCAGGCCCAGCTGCTGCAGGCGGTTTTCGGCCTGGGCCAACCGCTGGCCCTGCAAGGTCAGCGTACCTTGCGGGGCCTGCAAGGTGCCGGCGAGGTCCAGCCGGCCCTTGACCTGGCCTTGCAGCCTCGGCCACAACTGGCCCAGGCGCGGCAAATCGAGGTCGATACGCCCGGCCAGGCGCTGCTGCAGGCTGCCACTGCCGTTGATGCGGTTGTCACCCAGCTGGATAGCCAGTGCGCCGAGCGTCCAGCTCTGCCCTGCCCCCTGCGCCTCAGCCTTGAGCACTGCCGGCTGGCCACGCAGACGGCCTTTCAGGTCAAGTTGCGCGTCAAGGGCGAGCGCCTCGCCTTTCAGCTCGCCTTTGCTGCGCAGCGGCCCTGCCAGCGTGCCCGGCAGTTCGGCCAGCCAATAGGCAGGGTCGAGCGCCGAAAGCTGCAAGTCGACATCCCAGGCCAGCGTGTCGGCAAAGCGCACAGCGACACTGCCGGCGGCCTTGCCCTGGCCGGCGGTCAGCGCCAACTGCGGCAGCTTCACCTGGCTTAGGTCGCCTTCGAACGGGCTGGCCAAACTGAATGCACCCGCTGGGCCGTCAAGGTCGCCCTTGAAGGTACCCTGATAGTTGCCATCGCGATAATGCACCTGGGTATTGAAGGCCTTGAGGGTAACCTGAGGCGGCGTCTCCAATGGATACAGGCGCAACCACGGGAAGTCCTGCCAGTCCAGTTGCGCATCGGCGCTCAGGCCTTGCTGCCAGTCGGCCGTGGCTTGCAGCTTGAGCCGTTGGGTGTCGCTGGCGGTCAGGTCAAGCGCATCGAGCCTGGCGCCTTTACTGTCGACCAGGCCGGACAAGGCCAAGGCGATCGGCGACTGTTCAGCCGGCAGGCTGGCCGTACCCGACAGCTGATAACCCCTGAGCAAGTCGCCTTTGGCATCGAGCTTGAGCTGGTTCAACTGCAAAGTGTCAGGCAACGCGCCCGCCGGTTTGAATGCCTCGGAACGGATCTGCAAGGTTGCGGGCAGGTGCTCGGCCAACGCCTGCAACTGCCCGTTCAACGTGGCGTCGAGGTAACCGCTGCTGGTGCCTGCCAGCTTAAGGATCTTCTGCAAATCACCCGTGGCGGTCAGCGCCAGCTGCCAGGGTTTGCCCTCTACTGCCGGTAACTGCAGCTGTGCCTGCAGTTGCAGCGGCCAGTCACCCTCGGGCTGCAGGTCACCCTGCAGGGTCAGTTTCAGGTCATCGCGCTGCAGGTGCAGGCTGTCGATGCGCATGCCGGTGCTGGTCCAGTGTGCCGCCAGTTGCAAGTCGCCCAGCAGGTCACTGCCGTCCAGCCGCAGTTGGCCGACCTTGACCTCACCCAGTTCGATGGCCAACGGCAAGCGCAACGCGGGCAGCTGCAGCGGGCCGCTGTCGGCCGGTTCGGCACTGGGTGCGAAGGCCATGTCGATGCGCTGCGCCTGCAACTGGTCAATGCACAGGGCGGAACGCATCAGGCACGCTGGCGACCAGGCCAGCAGCGGTGCCTGCACCTCTACTGTGCTGCCACCATCGGCCCAGCGCAGCCTGCTGGCCTGCCAACTGCCCGCCAGGCGCCCCTGAAAATCAGTTACTTCAAGCCCGGGCACCTTGCCCAGCGCCCAGCGGCTGCCTGCCTCGGTGCCCACCAGCAGGCCCAGTGCCAGACCCAGGCTCACGACGACCCCGAACAGACCCAGCAGAATGTATTTGGTCACACGTTTCAAAGCTCAGGCCCCATGGAAAAGTGCAGGCGAATGCCCCCTTCGTCATCCAGCGCCTTGGCCAGGTCCAGGCGCAGCGGCCCGACCGGCGACACCCAGCGCACACCAAAGCCCACCCCGGTCTTGAGGCTGGGCAGCTCCAGGTTGTTGAACGAGTTGCCTTGGTCGACGAACGTTGCAAGCCGCCACTTCTCGGTCAGCGAATACTGGTACTCGACACTGCCGGCCACCAGGTAGCGCCCGCCGATACGGTCACCGTCGCTGTTCTTGGGCGACAGGGTCTGGTAGTCGTAGCCACGCACGCTCTGGTCACCACCGGCGAAGAAGCGCAGCGACGGCGGGATGTTGTTCTTGAAGCCATTGGTTGCACTGCCGCCGAACTGTACGCGGCCGAGCAAGCGGTGGTTGTGGCCGAGCGTGGTCAGGCCCTTGAGCAGCACGTTGCCATGCAACAGGTTGGTGTCGGAAACCAGCCCTTCCTTGGCCCCCTGTACATCGAACTGCAGGCGGTAGCCGTTATGCGGGTCGATACGGTTGTCACTGCGCAGGAAGGAATAGCTGACGCCCGGCATGAGCAAGTTGCTCAACCCAGAGTCGTCACCCAGGCGATATTCCTCGCGCTGGTACTTGAGCGATATCACCCGCTGCCAGCCACTGGGCAGCTTGCTGTGCCACTCGGGGCCGACCGTCAACAGTTTGCTGAGGGTGTCGGTACCGGCAAGTTCCTCGTTCTGGTAGCCACCGGCGAAGCGCAGCTTGTCGGTCAGCGGCGGGTCGAGGGGAATGTCGTACCACAGGCCAACGTTCTGCCGCGGCGCCGACAGCTCGGTTTCCCAGCCGTAGCTGTGGCCCTGTGGGTTAACCCAGTGGCGAGTCCAGTTGGCCTTGCCGCGTGGCCCGACGTCGGTCGAGAAGCCCAAGCCCAGGCCCATGGTGCGAGGTTTGCGGGTTTCCAGGCGCACATCCACAGGGACTTCTTCGTCCACCGCGGCGGTGGGTGCTGCATCCACGCGCACACCTTCAAAATAGCCGCTCGACTGCAAGTCATTGTTCAGTTCGGCGATCAGTTCAGAATCGTAGGGAGTGCCCGGTTTGAACGACACCATGCGGTGCAGCAGGTCGTCGTCCAGTGGCGTGTCGCCACCGAAGGTGACGGCACCCAGGCGATAACGCGGGCCACTTTGGTAGACCAGTTCGATATCGGCCACGCCGGCTTGCGGGTCGACCGCCAGGCGCTGGCGGGTAAAGCGGCCGCTGAAGAAGCCGTAGCGTGATGCCTGGTTCTGGATCAGGCGTTTGGCATCCTCGTAATGGCCATGGTTAAGTTGTTCCCCAGCACGCAATGCCTTGCTGTCGGGAACGCGGAAGGCCTTCATTTCGCTGGCCGGGCCGTCGATGCGCACGGTCACGTTACGCAAGCGAATCGGCTCGCCGGGGTTAATGCGGATGATCAGTTGCGGGGAGTGGTCAGCGTCACTGGCGGGCTTGACCTCGGTATCGATTTGCGCCTGATAGTAGCCAAGTGCCTGCGCGGCTTTGCGCGCCTGCTCCTCTGCCCCGCGACTGAAGCGCAAAAGCGCTTCTTCATCGCGGTCACCCAAAGTGCCTATATAGCCTTCGACATTGGCCTTGAGCGCCTTGTTGGCCGGTTTTACCTTCACCAGCAACTCGCTCTGGCCCCATGCTGCGAAACTGGCGGCCCAGAAAACCAGGCCCCAGGTCAATCTTCCTGAATACGTCATGCGGTGAATGCTACCAGAGCCAGGCGCTCAAGGGAGCCGCCTGGCAGCCTGTTCAGGCAAAAGCGGAATTTGAAGAGACCGGATTCGGATGGAAGAACACCCTTTCCCGGATGGGGCCTACAGCCACTTCGCCAATTTCCTCATAACCCTGACGCTGGTAAAAGGCCAGGTAATGCTCGTTTCCGGTGTCCAGCACCACACCCTGGGTACCAGGGTCGTCCGCGCACCAGTCGTGCACCGCTTGTAACAATTGCTCACCGTAGTGCTTACCCTGAAACTGCGGGTGTACGCCCAGCAACGGCAGTACATGCACTTGGTCGGTGGGCAGGCAGGTAGCCAGTGCGGCCTGGTAGTCCATGTAGCGCCGCGTGCAGCGCGGGCCCGTACCCAGGATCATGCGCAGGCGCCAGGCCCAGCTGTCGGCCACGCCCAGTCGGCGCAGCGGCGGCACGATCAGTGCTAGGGCGATCAGGCGGTCCTCCACCAGCAGGCCGATGGCAGGCAACTGCAGGTAGAAATGCTGGCGCACCCATTCGCGCACCATCACCCGCAGGCGCCGCTCATACCCTGGGCGCTGGGCCTCGAAAATATAGGCAAAGGTGGGTTCATGGCGGTAGGCGTTATACAGCAGCGAACGCGCCTCGCGGCTGTAACCATCATCAAGCAGGCAGACACGGGCCGGGGCGGCGTTGGTATCGGGCATTGCGGGCAGACCTCCTGGAATGGGCGTACGGTGCCTTGGAGGTGCCCCAGCGCGCTTCGTTCACCCCCAACAGCACGTTAGCAGCAGGTTCGCCTGGCCGCCACGCTGGTGATGACGAGCGATGTCGGCTAGCATCGCGCCTTTTACCGGGATTATCTTTCCATGAAGATCGTCTGTTTCAACATCAACGGCCTGCGGGCCCGCCCGCACCAGCTGGCGGCGCTGATAGAAAAGCACCAGCCGGACGTGATCGGCCTGCAGGAAACCAAGGTCAGCGACGATCAGTTCCCGCTGGCCGACGTGCAGGCATTGGGTTACCACGTGCACTACCACGGCCAGAAAGGCCACTACGGCGTGGCCCTGCTGTCGCGCCAGGCACCGCTTAGCGTGCACAAAGGCTTTGCAACCGATGAAGAAGACGCCCAGCGCCGCTTTATCTGGGGCACCTTCGCCGATGCCGATGGCAACCCGATCACCATCATGAATGGCTATTTCCCCCAAGGCGAAAGCCGCGACCACCCCACCAAGTTCCCGGCCAAGCAGCGCTTCTACAGCGACCTGCAGGCACTGCTGGAGAACAAGTTCCGTAACGACCAGCCGCTGCTGGTGATGGGCGACATGAACATTTCGCCGCAGGACTGCGATATCGGTATCGGCCCGGACAACGCCAAGCGCTGGCTGAAGACCGGCAAGTGCAGCTTCCTGCCGGAAGAGCGTGAGTGGATGGAGCGGTTGAAAGGCTGGGGGCTGGTCGACAGCTTCCGTCACCTTTACCCGGATGTCTCCGACCGCTTCAGCTGGTTCGACTACCGCAGCCGTGGTTTCGAGGACGATCCCAAGCGTGGGCTGCGCATCGACCTGATCATGGCCTCGCAGCAACTGGTGCCACGGATCAAAGCGGCGGGTGTGGACTATGAACTGCGCGGGATGGAAAAGCCGTCGGACCATGCACCGATCTGGCTGGAGTTGAACTGACCTAAAAGGCTGCACTGGGGCCGCTGTGCGGCCCCGGCAATTTTGACGGCGAAGCTGATCTTCACAAACCCAGCCGCAACGCCTCCCCCACCCCCGCCCCGCGCACATCGTCCGCCGCGCTGACCAGGGCAAAGTTGTAAGCCCCATGCGACCAATACCTTGCCTCCAGCTGACCATCGACCCGCTGCCCGTCCGGCATGCGCCGATAAAGCTCGCCCGGTGAGCGCAGGAACAGGCTGATGCGCTGGCCTTTGCCATCTTCAAACACCAGCAGGGCCGCCGGCCCCTGCTCGTTGCTGAGCAAGCGAGCGCCTACTGGTTTGAAACCATAGCCCGCCAAATCCGGCAATTGCCCCACGCGATTGAAATGTCGACCCAGCCAGTCGCGCAACTGCCCCGGGTCGCTGGCCTGGATATCCAGCGCCTGACTGTCGGCAAACAAGCGGTGCGCCTGGACGGCATCGGCCATGGGCAGGTCGACCCGCGCCAGCGTGGCATCGCGCACTTGCCAGCCGCCCAGCCCTCCCACTCCCAACGCCAGCATAACCACCGCCGCCGTCGCCCAGCGCCGCTGACGACGCTGACGCAATTGCCGCCGTAACTGCCCAAGGTCCAGCTGCGCGGCCCCGGGCATTTCGCCAAACCCGGCCAACGCGGTACGCAGCCGGCGGCCATCGGCACGCCAGCCCTCTACCCGCTCTGCAGCCTGTGGGTTGGCCACCAGCCAGGCCTGCACCTCGGCCCGGCGCACAGGCCCAAGGCGCTCATCGACGTAAGCGTGCAATTCGTCTTCGCTGGGGATCAGGCGCGTCATTTCAGTCTCCGCAAGGCCGGGGGCTGCGGGTTGCCCTCGGTCAGTTCGCGCAAGGCATTGCGCGCGCGCGACAGGCGCGACATCACAGTGCCGATGGGAATGCCCAAGGCCTGGGCAGCCTCCTTGTAACTCAAACCTTCGATGCTGACCAGCAGCAACAGGGCGCGCTGCTCTGCCGACAGCCGGGCGAACGCCTGCAGGTCGGCCTGGGCCAGGACGATGGCTTCGAGGTTGTCGCCAACCGGCTCGTCGTCGCGCTCGGCGCGGCCAAACCAGGACAACCAGCGCGCATGCAGGCGCTCGCGGCGTTTACCGTCGAGAAACTGCCGATAAAGAATGGTGAACAGCCAGGCGCGCAGCGCATCAGCATCGCGTTGCTGGTCACGCCGGCTCAGGGCCCGCTCGACCGTGGCCTGCACCAGGTCGTCGGCTCTGCCCGGCTCGCGGGTCAGCCACACGGCAAAGCGGCGCAGGCGGGTCAGCAGCTCGCGCCACTGGTGGTCGTCCAGATCGTGCATGGCAAAGTCCCGGCCTTTGAAGTTGTCAGTGTAAAAGGCAGACGCCTGGCGGCAAATTCTATTCCCGCCGAGGGAATAAGTTTTTCCCTGAGCCGTCGTACCGGCACATTCCCCAACCGGACGATGACCATGAACTCACCCTTGCATGGCCCGGCCAAAGCGTTGCGCTTGGCTGCCATCGGCGCCGTGATGCTGGCCGCAGGCGCCGGCTTTGCCTATGCCGCCGGCTGGCTCGGCGAAAGCCGGCTGACGCCGCAGCGCATCATCGACACCTTCGAAGCCCAGGCCGGGCATTACCCGGGCTATCGCAAGAACCACGCCAAAGGCCTGTGCGTCAGCGGCTACTTCCAGGCCAGCGGGCAGGCCGCCAAGCTGTCCACGGCGCGAGCATTCAGCCAGTCGCGGGTACCGGTGATCGGCCGTTTCGCCATCGGCGGTGCCAACCCGTTTGCCCCGGACACCGGCATTCCGGTACGCAGCCTGGCGATCCAGCTGAGCACCGACGACGGCCAGGTCTGGCGCACCGGCATGAACAACCCGCCAGTGCTGGCGGTCAGCACCCCACAAGAGTTCTACGAGCAAGTACTGGCGGGCGCACCAGACCCAACCACCCACAAGCCAGACCCCGCCAGGCTGCAGGCGTTCTTCGCTGCCCACCCGCAAAGCGCGGCATTTCGCCAATGGGCGGCCAGCTACAAGCCCAGCGACAGCTTCGCCAGCACGCAATACCACAGCATCAATGCCTTCCGCCTGATCGACGCAGCCGGGGTGGCCCACCCGGTGCGCTGGCAGCTAGAGCCACAAGCCGCGTTTGCCGCGTTGCCCGCCCAAGTAGATGACAAGCAGTTCCTGCAACACGACCTGCAGCAACGCTTGGCCCAAGGCCCGCTGCGCTGGACGCTGCGCCTGGTGCTGGCCGACCCGGGCGATGCAGTGGACGATCCTGCCCGCCCCTGGCCCACCGAGCGGCGCAGCGTAGACGCCGGCACCCTGGTGCTGGAGCAGGTCGACGCTCCGGAACAAGGGGCCTGCCGCGACCTCAACTTTGACCCGCTGATTCTGCCGCACGGCATCGAGGCGTCAGGCGACCCGATTCTCGCCGCCCGCTCCGCCGCCTATTCGGAATCGTTCAATCGCCGCAGCCGTGAATCGCTCAGCACCGGAGCCCAGCCATGAGACCCGAAGCCTTCCACCCGTTCGCCCGTTTGCTGCACTGGTTGATGGCCGTGCTGATCCTGGCCATGTTGTTCATCGGCGTAAGCATGGTCGCCGACCTGTCGCCGCGCCACCCCGTGCTGGTCAGCCTGCACAAGGCCACCGGCCTGGCCCTGTTGGTACTGGTCGTGCTGCGCATCGCTGTACGCCTGGCCGTGCCTCACCCGCCGCTGCCGCCGGCGCTGCCGACACTGCAGCGCCGGGCCGCCGGGGCCTCGCACCTGTTGCTCTATGCCCTGATGCTGGCCATGCCGTTGCTGGGCTGGGCCATGCTGTCGGCCGGCGACTACCCTCGCCCGCTGGGCTTGCCCGCCATCGCCCCGCACAACCTGCAGTTGTATGCCGTGCTGCGTCAGGCCCATGGCTGGGCCGGCTACCTGCTGTTCGCCACGGTGCTGGTGCATGTGGCGGCGGCTTTGATGCACGCATGGGTGCGCCGCGACGGCGTGTTGCGTAGCATGTGGCCTGGCCCCCTGCGTCGCAACGACTGACCGGCAGCAGCCCAGGGGCTCGATAAACGATAATTATCCTTAATATGGCCGGCTTTCACTTGCCGCACTACCTGGACTGCCCATGAACGTCGCAAAGGACTCTGCAACCCTTCTACCTGCCAGCACGCTGGACTTACGCCCACTGCTGCTGGCCAACATGGCCTGTACCATGTCGATGATGGCCTTCGTCTCCCTGATCGGCCCGATCGCCCGCCAACTCGGCATGGCCACCTGGCAGGCCGGCGCCGCCGTAACGGTGGCCGGCGTGGTCTGGGTGCTGCTGGCACGGCCCTGGGGCCGGGCTTCAGACCGCCTGGGCCGCCGGCGCATTCTGTTGCTGGGCACTGCCGGGTTCACCCTGGCGTACTGGCTGTTGTGCCTGTTCGTCGAAGGCGCACTGCGCTTCATGCCGGGGGCGACCCTGGCCTTCTTCGGCCTGATGGTCGCGCGCGGCTGTATCGGCGCTTTCTATGCCGCCATCCCGGTGGGCTGCAACGCACTGATTGCCGACCATGTCGAGCCACAGCGACGCGCGCGCGCCATGGCCTCGCTAGGGGCGGCCAACGCTGTCGGCCTGGTGGTGGGGCCAGCGCTGGCTGCGCTACTGGCGCGGCATAGTCTGAGCCTGCCATTCCATATCATGTCGCTGCTGCCGGCCAGCGCCTTCCTTGTGCTGCTGTTCACCCTCAAGCCGCAGGCACTGCCCCACAGCCACGCCCCCAGCCCGGTGCGGCTGGGCGACCCACGCCTGCGTCGGCCCTTGCTGGTGGCGTTCAGCGCCATGCTCAGTGTCACCGTGTCGCAGATCGTCGTCGGTTTCTTCGCCCTCGACCGCCTGCACCTGGGCCCGGCAGAAGCGGCCCAGGCCGCCGGCATCGCGCTGACTACCGTGGGCGTGGCACTGATGCTGTCGCAGATACTGCTGCGCAAGCTGGAATGGCCACCGCTGAAGATGATCCGGGTAGGCGCCACGCTTTCGGCCATCGGCTTTGCCTGCGGCTCGCTCGCGGCTACCGCACCTTGGCTATGGGCGTGCTACTTCGTCGCGGCAGCCGGCATGGGCTTTGTCTTCCCGTCGTTCTCAGCGCTGGCGGCCAATGCCATGCAGGCGTCTGAACAAGGCGCTACAGCCGGCTCCATTGGCGCGGCACAAGGCATGGGCGCCGTGTTCGGGCCACTGGCAGGTACCTTGGTGTATGCCCTCGATCCGCGCTTGCCATTCCTGGCCGTGGCCGTGCTGTTGTTGCTGGTCGGGTTGTGGCCAATCCCGCGTGAACAGCGGCTTTGACAAGCACAGCGCGCAAGCGCGCAGAGTGTGTTTTAATGCGCATCGCTCATTATTATTGACACCTCTGATTACAAGGCGGCTATGGACACGGGGACGCGACTCAAACTGGTGCGTGAACGCAACAACCTCTCCCAACGGGAACTGGCCCGTCGCAGCGGGCTGACCAATTCGACGATCTCGCAGATCGAGCAGAATCGCGTCAGCCCTTCGGTCAGCTCCCTGAAAAAACTGCTTGAAGGCATTCCCATGAGCCTGGCGGAGTTTTTCAGTTTCGACGAGCCGGTGCGTGAAGAGCGCTACGTGTTCCGGGGTGGCGAACAGCCCGACCTGGGCCGTAACGGTCTGCGCATGTTGCTGGTCGGTGCCAGTGTCGAAGGCCGACAGATGCGCATGCTGCGTGAACTGTATGCCCCCGGCGCCGACTCGGGCGAGCCGATCGTGCATGCCGAGGGCGAAGAATGTGGCCTGGTCACTCGCGGCACCGTGGAGCTGTGGGTCGATGGCCAGGTCAGCGTCCTCAACTCGGGCGATGGCTACTACATTCCCACTACCCTGCCGCACAGTTTCAAGAACATTGGCCCGGACGAGGCCGAGATCATCAGCGCCAACACTCCGGCGAACTTCTGACTGTTCGATGTGTGGGGGCTTGCCCGCCCCCACAGTGATAGCGGCAGCTTTCACGTTGTGTGCAACAGCGCTTCCTCGACAAAGTCCAGGCGGTCCTGCCCAAAGAACATCGCCTCACCCACAAAACAGGTCGGCGCACCAAACACCCCACGCGCCACAGCCGCCTCGGTCGCCTGCTTGAGCGCCGCCTTCACGTCACCGTCAGCCGTCAGTGCGTGAAAAGCCTGTGGATCGAAGCCTGCCGCTGTCAGTGCTTCATCCAGAACGGCGCTGTCGCCCAGGTTACGCCGCTGCGCCCACAGCCCATTGAACAGCGCCGACAGCAATGGCTCGAACCGCTCCGGTGAATGCAGCTGGGTGCCCATAACGCCGCGCATCAAGCTCAGCGTATTGACCGGGAACCCCGGCGGCATGCCGAACGGCACGCCATAACGTGCGGCAAAGCGCGCCAGGTCGGTGAACATATAGCGGCCCTTGGCCGGGATCATGGCCGGCGAAGCATTGCCAGTCGCTTGAAACACCCCTCCCAGCAGCATTGGCCGGTAGCGCAGTGTGGCCCCCTGGCGAGCGCACAGGCCCGGCAGTTGCGTCCAGGCCAGGTAGCTGGCCGGGCTGCCCAGGTCAAAATAGAAATCGACAGTGTTGTGCATGGGTTTCGGTCCTTGCTGGGTGAGAGGGGCTTACCAACGTTCCATCCAGGGGCGCAGGTCCAGTTCGAATGTCCAGGCGTCTCGCGGCTGGGCGTGCAAGAACCAGTAGCTGTCGGCGATGTGCGCGGGGTCGAGAATGCCATCCTGGTCCTTGAGGGCGTAACGCTCGGGGAAGCTGTCACGGATGAAGGCCGTGTCGATGGCCCCGTCTACCACCACATGCGCGACATGAATATTCCGTGGCCCCAGCTCGCGCGCCATGCTCTGGGCCAGGGCACGCAAGCCATGCTTGGCCCCGGCAAAAGCGGCGAACCCGGCTGCACCACGCGTGCCAGCGGTGGCGCCAGTGAACAGAAGGGTGCCACGCTCACGTTGGACCATGCGCCGGGCAACTGCTTGAGCCGTGAGAAAACCGGCAAAGCAGGCCATTTCCCAGATCTTGAAGTACTTGCGCGGGCTTTCTTCAAGGATGCTGCAGGGAACATTGGCACCGATATTGAAGACAAACGCCTCGATAGGGCCAATATCACGTTCGATAGTCTCCACCAGCGCGGCCACTTCATCCTCCTTGCGCGCATCAGAACCAAACCCATGGGCCTGGCCACCGGCAGCGCGTATTTCCTCCAGCAGCGGTTGCAGTTTTTCGGCCTGGCGCCGGGTCACGCAAGCGACATAACCCTCGCGGGCAAAGCGCTTGGCAATCTCACCCCCAGTGGCGTCGCCCGCACCAATCACCAGCACTACTTTTTGTTGTTCTGCCATGCCTGCTTCCATTGGTGAATGATCGTTTAGTAAACGAACGCTATGTTAAGATCGCGGTCATCGTCAAGCCCGCCGGCAGAGGCATGTGAATGCGCTACTCCAATGAACACAAACAGCAAACCCGCGAACGGCTGTTGGCCAGCAGCGGCGCGCTGGCCAAGCGGGGAGGTTTTTCCAGCACCGGCGTGGCCGGGCTGATGAAAGCGATTGGCCTGACCGGCGGCGCCTTCTACAACCACTTCCCGTCCAAAGATGACCTGTTCACCGAAGTGGTACGCCAGGAGCTGTGCAACAGCCCACTGGCACGCCTGGCCAGTTCGGGCGCAAGCCGCGAGCGGCTGGGCCGTTGCTTACAGCAGTACCTGAGCCTGGCCCACCTGCACAATGCCGAGGGTGGCTGCCCGCTGCCGCCGCTGGGTGTGGAAATCGCCCGGGCCGCCGCGCCCGTGCGCGAAGAGGCCGAGCACTGGCTGGTCAGCCTTCACCAGGCCTGGCGTGCAACACTGGAGGATGATCAACTGGCCTGGGTGCTCATCAGCCAATGCGTCGGTGCGTTGATGGTCGGGCGCATGCTGGCCACTGAGGGTGTGCAGTCGCAGGTGCTGGACGCAAGCCGCCAGTTTGTCGAAAAGGCCCTGCATGAAGCGGATTAGCCTGCTGCTGGGCCTCACACTGGCGCTGCCCGCGCTTGCCGAACAAGCGTGCCCACCCGGGCAATACCAGGTGTGCCTGATGGGGTGTTTTTGTGCGCCGATAGACCCGGGTCAGGCCGGCCAGATTCTCAAGGATGTGGAGGTCATGGCGTCCTCCAGCCTGACGTTCGCCTTGCGCCAGGCCAGGGATGATGCCACCGCCAACGGCGTCGAGCCGATCCCGCTGCATATCCGGGCGCAACTCGAACCCTGGTACAACTTTGCCGTGCTTGACGCAGCGCGCTTCCGGGTGGGTGACGAACAGCAAATGAGCGCGGCCAATGCAGTGTTGCAGAACCCTGATGTGAACGCTGTGACGCTGATCGACACGATCATCTTCCGGCGGGCCGACGATGCCGAGAACAACGTGGCCCTGTGGGCGCATGAGCTCAAGCATGTGCAGCAATATCAGGAATTGGGGGTAGAGGAATTCGCCCGGCGCTATACGCGCAACTACGACGACCTGGAGGGACCGGCCTACAAGATCGAGGCCGAGGTGGGCAAGGCACTGCGCGAACGCGGCTCGGGCCAGGCCAGATAGCAGCAGCGGTGCGCGACGCTGTGGGCACGCCCGCTGCGCTTGGTTTTTCAGGACGCCACCGATGCCTCTTCTGCCACTTGCTCTCGGCTGGCATAACGCTGCGCCAACACCGCGCAGACCATCAGCTGGATCTGATGGAACAGCATCAGCGGCAAGATCATCGCACCAATGCCGCTGCCCACGAACAACACCTGGGCCATCGGCACGCCGGTCGCCAAACTCTTCTTGGAGCCGGCGAACAGGATGGTGATACGGTCTTCCAGGCCAAAGCCCAGCACCTTGCCAAGCAGACGCGTGCCAAACAGCACTACCGCCAGCAAAATCCCGCACACGGCGAACAACCCGGCCAGGTGCTGCGGCGATACCATGTGCCACAGCCCGGTGACAACTGCCTCGCTGAAGGCGGTGTACACCACCAGCAGGATCGAGCCCTGATCCACCACCTTGAGCCAACGAGCATTGCGCTTGACCCAGGCGCCGATCCAGCGTCGCGCAATCTGCCCCGCCACGAACGGCACCAGCAGTTGCAAGGTGATCTTCAGCACGGCATCCAGGCCGGAGCCGGTGTCGCCACTGGCGCCCAGCAGCAGCATCACCAGCAACGGGGTAAGGAAGATGCCCAGCAGGCTGGATGCGGCAGCACTGCAAATGGCCGCCGGCACATTGCCACGGGCCAGCGAAGTGAACGCGATGGCCGACTGCACGGTAGCCGGCAAGGCACACAGGTAGAGCACGCCCAGGTACAGTTCATTGCCCACCAGCGGCACGAACAGCGGCTTGAAGGCCAGGCCCAGCATCGGGAACAGCACGAACGTGCAGGAGAACACCAGCAGGTGCAGGCGCCAGTGCCCGGCACCGGCAATGATCGCCTCGCGCGACAGCTTGGCGCCGTGCAGGAAGAACAGCAGGCCGATGGCCAGGTTGGTCAGCCAGCCGAAATACACTGCGCCATCCCCTGAGCAAGGCAGCACGGTGGCAATCAGCACCACCCCGAGCAAGGCCAGGGTGAAATTGTCGAATAACATGCGCAAATACTTCATCACTGTGTCCATCTTGTCATTGTGCAAGGGCAAACGATAAGGTCTGCGGCTTTTCGCCGCTAACGCCGGAACCCCCACCGGTATCGCTCAACGGACACGCGCCACAAAAGGACCCCACCATGCCCCTCTCCCGCCTGGCCGCGCTTGCTGCCGCCATTACCCTCACCTTGGGCCATGCTGGCGCCCAGGCCGATGACCAGCTGCAAGCCAAGGTAGACCGTATCATCCGCCCACTGATGCAGGCGCAAGGCATCAGCGGCATGGCCGTGGCCATCTACGCCCGCGACCACGCGCACTACTTCAGCTACGGCGTGGCCAGCAAGGCCGACAACGTGCCGGTGAGCCGTGACACGCTGTTCGAGATCGGTTCGCTGAGCAAGACCTACACCGCCACCCTGGCGGCACTGGCCAGTGCCGAGGGCCAGCTGGACCTCACCGCGCCGGCCAAACGCTACCACCCGGCGCTGGCCGGCACGCCCATCGGCGACGCCACGGTGCTGGAACTGGGCGCCTACAGTGCCGACTGCCTGCCCTTGCAGTTCCCGGATGCGGTGCAGACGTCGCAGCAGGTCGTCGATTTCTTCCGACACTGGCAGCCCCACGCCAAGCCCGGTACGCAACGCTGCTATTCCAATCCTAGCCTTGGTTTGTTTGGTGACCTTGCCGCCCGCGCGCAGCACCAGCCGTTTGCCACACTGATGACCGAAGGCCTGCTGCCGAAAATGGGCCTGGAGAACACCTACCTGCACATCCCGGCCAGCGCCCAGGGCCTTTATGCCCAAGGGTACGATGCCGCCGGAAAACCGGTGCGCGTCGGCCCCGGCCCGTACGCCGACGAAGCCTACGGCATCAAGACCAGTGCCAGCGACTTGCTGCGTTACGTGCGCCTGCAGATGCAGCCTGAAGGCTTGCCACCGGCACTGGTGAAAGCCATCGACATCACCCAGCAAGGCTACTTCCAGGTCGGCGCCATGACGCAGGGCCTGGGGTGGGAACGCTACGCCTACCCGGCAACCCTGGCCACACTGGTCGATGGCAACAGCCCGCGGCTGATCCGTGAACCCCAAGCAACCACACGCTTGCAACCGGCCCTGCCCGCCCAGCCGGCTGCCTGGTACAACAAGACCGGTTCAACCAACGGTTTTGGTGCCTACGCCGCGTTCGTGCCTTCCGAACAGCTGGCGATCGTGTTACTGGCCAACCGAAACTACCCGAACGAAGCGCGGGTGCGCGCCGCCTTCGAGATACTGTCCAGCCTTTAGTACAAGCAGCGATTGTCAAACAAAACGACAGAAATGTAGTGCCAGAAAATATTCACTACAAAATGGTTGACGCCGTTCATCGCCCTTGTGCATGATGAAGCCGTCTCCCCGATCGGGAGCGGTGGCAAGGGTGTTCCAGACGGCCTGCGCGGTAACGCAGGCCGTCCGTGGAGAGGGAAACTGTCCAAAAGGCAGCGTGAGAAAGCCCCTGTTGCGATGCTGCTGTAGCAGCCTTGGTAGTGCGCTACACCGTGGTAGCGCCAACTGTGAAAATCACCTACGAATGGGTAATGGGGGCTTTATGATGAACTTGAACAACAATCCGACTATCGACCAATTGGCCCAGCTGTTCGCCGTGCGCAAAGACAGCCTTGACGACCACCTGCTGTGGGTCAGCCAAACCGGTGAAGTGCGCCTCGACCGCCTGCCACCGAACACCGTCGAAGATGAATTTGAAGAGCACCTGCCCAGCATGCGTGCACGCTTCAAGGTCTACCGCCGTGGCCAGGGCTACGTTGGCAAGAAGGCCGCCGCAGACACCGAGTTCGTTGGCCGCGTGCTGCAGACCCTGCAACAAGAATGGCCCGCTGCCCGTGAGCAGCAGGCAGTCAAGGTGATCGAACCGCTCAATTGAGGGTTCCCGCCTTTACCTGAGCCCGGCCCTCTTTGGCCGGGCTTTTTCATGCCTGGCGCCGCTGGCTGCAGGTTTCTGGCAAGGGCAAGGCACCGGTTGCCATCGCCCTGGCGCGGTCGACACCCCATACCAAGGCGCGGGTCATGGTCTCGCCCGGCCGTGTCGGGTAGTACTCCTCCAACAGTGCGCGCCCATCTCCAGCATACAACCCCAAAAACAGCTGAGTGGCCCCCAGGCGCGACAGGCGCACCTGCACATCCAGCGTGGTGCCGTCACTGAGGGCTTCATCGTGGCTGCGGCTGTGCAGTTGGGCGTCGGCCCACTGCCAATAGGTCTGTTCCCTGACTCGCATGAGCATTCAATCCTCCGTTACTGGAATGCCCCGCCAGAAAACCACAACCTCGGCCAGCCGGCGAGTGCTACCCGGCAATGCCATGAGGCGGGTCAACAAAGCGCAATAAAAACCCCGCCATTCAGCGGGATCATGTACGGGGGCGGGATCACTTCTTCAGCGGAACCCGCGGCATGAAGCGGCCTTTTTTGCTGCGCTGCAGGTGTGCAGGCTGGAGCTGTTCGGAATCATCCAGCGTCATGTGGGCGAAGCCCAGGCGAAAGGCCGCCTGACCGCAACGCACCTGGCTGTTGATCGGGAACGCGTCATTCAGGTCTTCGAAAAAGGATTCGCTCATGCCCTGTCTCCCTCCAGTGGCGGTCGCGTCGGCAACCAGAAGAGCTGCCCAGGAAACGCGGCCTGTGAGAATGAGACTAGCTGGTCATTTGCGGACCGACCGGACAAGATTCCGGCAGCCGACCAGTGGCAACCCGCTCTACTTCAAGCGCACTGCCGTACCGGTGGCAAATACCACGACCATACCGCCCTGTACCGACGGCATACTGATCTCGAAATCCACACCCACTACTGCATCGGCTTGCAACTGGCGTGCCCGAGCCTTGAGTTCTTCGGTGGCCTGCTCGCGCGCCTCGCGCAGCGCGCTCTCCAGGGTTTGCGAACGGCCGCCGAAAACATCACGAAAGCGTGCAAAGAAATCGCGCACGAAGTTGATGCCCTGCACCGATTCGGAGCTGACCACGCCCAGGTATTCGGCAATCGGGCGGCCTTCGAGCTGGCTGGTGGTGGAAATGATCATGGGTGCGCTCCGCTGGCCTGGCAAAAGAGGCCGATTCTAACAGAGCGCAGTCCGGCAGATAGGGCCGCTTTACGCGTTGGCCGCGCGCAAGCGCTGGCCAAGCCGCGCGCCAAACACGTTCACCAGCAACCCGGCCATGACCAGCAATGCCCCCCAGCCTTGGGTTGCGGTCAGCCGTTCGCCCAGCAGCAATGCCGACGAACTCAGGCCGATCACCGGCACCAGCAGCGAAAAAGGTGCCACCTTGCCAGCCGGATGGCGTGACAACAGCTTGCTCCACAAACTGTAGCCAAGCATGGTGGCGACAAAGGCCAGGTACGCCAACGCCAGCACCGAGCTCCAGCTGATGTTGGCCAGCGCATGGCCAATGCGCTCAGGCCCTTCCAGCCACCAGGACAACGCCAGGAACGGCAACGGCGGGATCAGGCCGCCCCAGATCACCAGTGCCACCAGGTCAACCGAACCAAACCGCCGCGTGATGATGTTACCCAGGCCCCACATGGCACCGCCGCACAGGGTCAGCACCAGCGCCAGCATGGGCACATGGCCGCCGTCTTCGCTGCCGATCAATGCCAGGCCGCTGGCCGCCACCAACAGCCCCAGCACGCTGGCCAGGCGCAGCCGCTCACCTAGGAACAACGCCGCGAAACCGAGGGTGAAGAACGCTTGTGACTGCAAAATCAACGAGGCCAGCCCTGGCGGCATGCCGCTGTACATGGCCTGGAACAGAAAGGCGAACTGGCCCAGCGAAATGGTGGCCCCGTAGGCGATCAGCCAGCGCCACGGCAGTTTGGGCCGCCTGACCAGCAAGATGGCCGGAAACGCCACCAACAAGAAGCGCAATGCCCCCAGCAACATCGGCGGCAAGCCATCGAGGCCAACCTTGATGACCACGAAGTTGACTCCCCAGGCGACAATCACCACCAGGGCGATGAGCAGGTCCTTGAGCGGCATTGCGGGTTCCTTCTTCAGGCTTTTCTAGACATATTTCGTTACAGCATAAGACTATTCCTTTGGCTGCGACCAGCACAGTTGTGGCCAAGGGTTGCGCAACAGTGACTGTTACTGCATCCGTTCAATCCCGAAAGCCAGGCGCCGTCTTTTCCAGCATCCGCAACAGCGCCGCCCATGCCAATTGCAGTGCATCCGGGTCCGCCAGCTCCCCCTGCCTCAAGCCCCTGCCCGGCTCCATCAGGATCAGTTCGGCGGCATGGCCCAGGCGTTTCCAGTCAAGGCGCTCATTTGTGAGCTCACGCCCGCCGTGAGGGTGAACAAAACCCCGTTGCGTATCAGTAAATAAAAACGTTATTTTTTTACTAAGGCTACACTTTAATAAACAAAACAAGAACAACACCGCACTGGAGCCGCCTGTATGCAGACCGCCTTCCCTCACCTGTTCGAACCCTTGCAGATCCGCGGCAAACGCCTAAAGAACCGCATCATGTCCACCGGCCATGACACCTGCCTGCCTACCGACAATCTGGTGAATGACAAACTGATCGCCTACCAGCGCGACCGCGCCGCCGGGGGCGTCGGCCTGATCGTGCTGCAAGTTGCCGGAGTGCATGACAGCGCCCGCTACACCTCGCATGTGCTGATGGCCACCGACGATGCCTGCATCGACGGCTACCGCCAGCTGGCCGAAGCCTGCCATGCGCACGGTACTGTGGTGCTCTCGCAGCTGTTTCACCCCGGGCGGGAGATCATGGAGTCGGCAGACGGCCTGTTGGCGGTGGCGTACTCGGCGTCTTCGGTGCCCAACGAACGCTTCCGCGTCATGCCCCGCGCGCTGGACCAGGTGATGATCGATGAAATCGTCCAGGGCTACGCCAGCGCCGCCCGCCGCCTGCAGCAGGCCGGGCTGGATGGTGTCGAGGTGGTGGCCAGCCATGGCTATCTGCCCGCGCAGTTCCTCAACCCACGGGTGAACCTGCGCAGCGACGGCTACAACGGCGAACTGGAACAACGCCTGAGGTTCCTGCGTGAAGTGCTGGCCGCCGTGCGCGCCGCTACCGATGAGCAGTTCATCATCGGCCTGCGCATCAGCGCCGACGAACGTGACAGCCAAGGCCTGAGCGAGGACGAGTCACTGGCCGCCGCAATTGCCTTGCAGGGCCAACTCGACTACCTGCACATCGTCGCCGGTACCTCAGCGTCACTGGGTGGCGCCGTGCATATCGTGCCGCCCATGGCCATTGAGCCCGCCTACCTGGCACGCGAGGCCGCTGCCTTCAAGCAACAGCTGGCTATCCCGCTGTTCGTGACCGGGCGCATCAACCAGCCCCAGGATGCCGAACTGATTCTGGCCCGCGGCCAGGCCGATGTCTGCGGCATGACCCGTGCCTTGATCTGCGACCCGTTGATGCCGAACAAAACCGAACGCGGCCAGGTCGAAGATGTACGCGCCTGCATCGCCTGCAACCAAGCGTGCATCGGCCACTTCCACCGTGGCCTGGCCATCTCCTGCATCCAGCGCCCCGAAACCGGTCGAGAACTGCAGTACGGGCAACTGACGCCCACGGTCACACCCAAGCGCATCCTCGTGGCCGGCGGTGGGCCATCTGGCATGAAGGCCGCCGCCGTGGCCGCTGCCCGAGGGCACCAGGTAACACTGTACGAGGCTGGCCCCCAACTCGGCGGCCAGGTGCTGCTGGCCCAGTTGCTACCGCGCCGCGCCGAGTTCGGAGGGGCCAGCACCAACCTGCAGCGGGAAATGGCCCTGGCCGGCGTGGAAGTCGTGCGCAACACCCGGGTCGACCGCGCCTTGGTCGAGCGCGAGCGCCCCGACCTGGTCATTGCCGCCACCGGTGCCACTCCTTACTGGCCAGCGTTCGAACGCACTGGCGACTTGCAAGTGGTGGACGCCTGGCAGGTGCTGCGCAATGAAGTGAAGCCGGGGCGCTCGGTGCTGGTCATCGACTGGCGCAGCGACTGGATCGGCCCGGGCATCGCCGAACGCCTGGTGCGCGAGGGGCATCACGTGCAGCTGGCGGTTAACGGTACCCATTGCGGCGAAAGCCTGCCGCTGTACGTGCGCGATCAACTGGCCGGCGAGTTGCATCGCCTGGGCATCCCCATCACCCCGTACGCGCGCCTGTATGGCAGCGACGACAACACGGTGTACTTGCAGCACACTGCCAGTGGCGAGCCGATGATCTTCGAGGGTATCGACACCCTGGTGCTGTGCCTGGGCCATCAGCCTGAAGACAGGCTGGCCAGCGAGCTGGCCGGCCTGGTGGAAGTTCGGCGTGTTGGCGACTGCCTGGCGCCACGCACCGCCGAAGAAGCGATTCACGACGGCCTGACGGTTGCCTGGTCGCTCTGAGGCTGTACATACTGCGGCTTTTACGATGGACCGACCTGCATGAGCCAACTTCCCCAGCCCCCCGCCAGTGAAGCCGGGGGCGCCGCGCCGCAGTTCCTGGGCACCCGCATCCGCGGCCTGCGCAAGCGCCGTGGCATGACCCTGGCGGAGTTGGCTGCACACAGTGAACTGACTGCCGGTTACATCAGCCAGCTGGAGCGCAACCTCTCCTATCCGTCGATCCCCGCGTTGTTCAACATCGCCCGCAGCCTGGGCGTGACCATCCAGTGGTTCTTTGCCAGCGAAGCCAGCACCGCCCCCGAAGACCAAGGTTACGTGGTACGACGCAACAGCCGCCTGAGCGTGCATTACGAAGATGGCATTGTCGATCAGTTGCTCACCCCCCAACCCAACCGCCAGCTGGAAATCCTGCACTCACGCTTCCCCCCGGGCACCTACAGCCAGCAAAGCTACAGCCATGAGGGCGAAGAAGCCGGCTACCTCCTCAGCGGCAGCTTCGAGCTTTGGGTGGGCGAGCGGCATTTCCAGCTGGGTGAAGGCGACAGTTTCAGCTTTTCCAGCCAGGAACCCCATCGCTATGGCAACCCCGGCGAAGTGGATGCCGTGGTGATCTGGGTGATCACGCCGCCAACATTTTGAAGCACTCCCGCAGGCCTTGGTAACACTGCTGACCCTCGATAGGGCCTACCTTGCCAGTACGGTGGTCTGGACAGTAGGTTTCAAGGCCAACCCGCTCACCGAACAGATCACCGGCGAGCGCGACCGCCAAGGTCGAGGCCAAGGTGTTGAAATCGCAGATCAACTCCGTGTGGATCTACCCGCCAGCGGCAGATCGTACAGCGGCTTTGGAAGCGGCTGATCCCGCCATACCGGTTGCCTGAAACGGCCTCATCGCCGGCAAGCCAGCTCCCACATCGACCGCATCGACATTAAGTCATGCGCTGTACCTGTGGGAGCTGGCTTGCCGGCGATGAGGCCGTGACAGGCCTGCTACAAAGGTTCAGGCAGCTGCAAACAGCTCGTTGGCAATCTGAGCCTGGGCGGCGTCAATCGCCTGGCTACGGTGTTCCGGGCCATAGGCCAGGCCATGGGCGCGGACGATCTCCAGGTCGGTGACACCGATGAAGCCCAGGAACACTTTCAGGAAGTCCTCATGCCCGGCGCCTGTCGGCTGGCCAGCGTGCAGGCCACCGGCAGTGGAAACCAGCACCACTTTCTTGTTGCCGCACAGGCCTTCCGGGCCAGCTTCGGTGTAGCGGAACGTTTTGCCGGCAACGGCCACGCGGTCGATCCAGGCCTTGAGTTGGGTCGGTACCGTGAAGTTGTACATCGGCGCACCAATGACTACAGCATCAGCAGCCAGGAATTCTTCCAGGGTTTCAGCACTGAGCCTGGCTTCAAAAGCCTGGGCAGCATCACGCATGTCTTCAGGGGTGCCAGCTGCTACCAAGGTGGCAGCAGAAAAGTGGGCGATGGCGTCAGCGGCCAGGTCACGGTAAACCACTTCCACGCTTGGATCAGCGGCTTTCCAGGCCTCGACCACTTCACGGCTTAGCTGGCGGGAAGCGGAATTGTCGCCCAGGATGCTCGAATCGATGTGCAACAGTTTCATGGGACTCTCCTGTGATTGAAGACCGCGCCAGTGGGCGATCACGATGGGGAGAATCCTACCGGGGTGCGCAATGGCTGATAAGGAGGCAAAAATGCGTTAGTTTGTCCCACAGGTGGAACAGTGAGACAGGCCCATGCAAGACCTTAACGACCTCTTTTACTTCGCGCGCGTCGTCGAAGCCGGTGGATTCGCCGCAGCCGGGCGCCAGCTGGGTATCCCCAAGTCGCGCCTGTCGCGGCGTATCGCCGAGCTGGAAGAGCGCCTTGGCACGCGCCTGCTGCAACGCACCACGCGGCAGCTCAAGCTCACCGCAGTAGGTGAACGCTACCTGCATCATTGCCAGGCCATGCTGCTGGAAGCCGAAGCGGCCGATGAAGCCGTCGCCAGCATGAGCAGTGAACCGCGCGGGCGCTTGCGGGTGTCTTGCCCGGTGGCGCTGGCACACGCATTCCTGCCAGATGTGATCAGCCGTTTTCTTGAGCAGTACCCGCTGGTGCAACTGGACATGGTGCTGCTCAACCGCCGGGTCGACCTGATTTCCGAAGGCATCGACGTGGCACTGCGCGTGCGTGACCTGGGCGATGAAGACCCGGCGCTGGTCACCCGCCGCCTTCGCCAGGCGCAAATGCAACTGGTAGCTGCGCCCGGGTTCGCCGATCACATTCGTGAACCTGCCGAGCTGGCGTCACTTCCCGTGCTGGGCGCTGCCGAAGCAGACCGGTTGGTACACTTTCGCTTGTTCGGCCCTCATGGCAAGCAGCAGGAAATCGCTCTGGAACCGCGCTTGGCCATTGATGATTTCGTAGTACGTAATGCTGCTGTACGAGCCGGCCTCGGCTTCACTGCCCTGCCCAGCATGTTTTGCGAGGAAGAACTGGAGCGCGGCGAACTGGTGCGCCTGCTGCCAGACTGGTCGCTACCGGGTGGCTACCTGCAAGCGGTATACCCCCACCGGCGGGGTGTACTGCCTGCAGTGCGGGTATGGATCGATCACCTGGCAGCATCATTCGAGGCCTGTGGAGAACGGTATGTCTGAAAGGAAAATGAGCGAAGCCGAAGTGGCAGCGTTTTGCCTGAGCCTGCCGGGTGCGCGGGAAGACTACAAATGGGGTGGCATTCGGGTGTTTTCAGTGGCTGGCAACAAGATGTTCGCCGTGCTCGACCTGGCCGGTGCGGGTTTGTCGTTCAAAGTGGCCGATGAACTGTTTCTCGGCTACTGCGACCGCCCAGGGGTACGACCTGCGCCGTATCTGGCGCGAGCAAAATGGATCAGCATGGCGCAGCCCTATCCCATGGGGCGTGATGAGCTTAGAGATTTGCTGCAGCGCTCGCACCAGTTGGTGGTCCGGCGCTTGCCGAAGCGATTGCAGGTGGGGTTGGTGATGTAGTTTCCTGTACCGGCCTCTTCGCGGGCGTGCCCGCTAAGAGGCCGGTACAGGCAATAATCAAGTTAAGGGCAGATAACGCCCCTCAAAAAACAGCCAGTCCGCCCAGAACACCTGGTGTACCAGCACAATCCCCCAGAACACCAGCTGGTAAGACAGCTTGCGTGTCTTGTGCCGAAATACCTGCTGCGCCACCAGTGCCCCCGGCCAGCCACCCAACAGCTCACTGGCATGCAGCACTTTCTCGGGCGTACGCCAGGCCTGGGTACGCGCCTGTTGCTTATCCTGCCAATACAGCAACAGGCTGATCAGGCTCATCGCCGGGTACAGCGCCAGCAGCCACCAGGCCTGGTCGTTCCAGGCCATGCGCGCAGCGCCCAGCCCGGGCAACAGGCACAGCCCCCCCAACAGCAGCAGTTTGAGGCGCATATTGCGTACGCCCTCCGCCCTTTGCCCGCGCAACACCTCAGCCATGCGCTGTCGACCAGTCAACCCAGCCGAACTGCCAAGTCGCCAGAATCAGCAGGCCGAACACAATGCGATACCAGGCAAACGCCGCGTAGCTGTGGTTGGCAATGAACTTGAGCAACGCCCGCACGGCGATCATGGCGAAAATGAACGACGTCACGAAACCAACGGCAAATACCGGCAAGTCACCGGGCTGGAACAGGTCACGGTATTTGTAACCCGAATACACCGCCGCGCCGACCATGGTCGGCATCGCCAGAAAGAACGAAAATTCGGTCGCGGCCTTGCGCGACAACCCGAACAGCAGGCCGCCAATGATGGTCGAGCCCGAGCGGGAAGTGCCCGGAATCATTGCCAGGCACTGGATGAAGCCGATCTTCAGCGCATGGCTCCAGCGCATGTCGTCCACATGGTCCACCTGCACGCGGTGTTCGCGGCGCTCGGCCCAGAGCATGATGATGCCACCCACCACCAATGCCGCCGCCACGGTGATCGGGTTGAACAGGTATTCGTGAATCAGGTCGGCGAACAGCACGCCCAGCACCACCGCCGGCATGAACGCCAAAAGCAGGTTACCGGTGAAACGCCGCGCCTTGGGCTGGCTGGCCAGGCCAAACACCACTTCGAAAATTTTGCCACGAAACTCCCACACCACCGCCAGGATCGCTGCCAGCTGAATGATGATGTTGAATGCCATGGCCCGCTCACCGCCAAAACCTATCAGGTCGGCGACGATGATCTGGTGCCCGGTACTGGAGATCGGCAGAAACTCCGTCAGCCCTTCGACCACGCCTAAGATGATTGCCTGAAAGGCAGTCCAAAAATCCATCATTCCCCCGGATGGAGCGCCGCTTGCTGCGGGCCCCTTGTTCTTGATTTGCTTGAATTTGCCGCACGCGGCCCGGCTGTTTTACAGCGACTGTTGGGCGCAACGCCAGTAGAAAAGTTCACGCCCGCTAAAGGTTTCATCTTACGCGGCCGAAATCCTAGCAGAGCGCCTTTGCAATCGCTTTACGCGACCTGCTGCAGACTGTTTCAAAGATAGCACTTAGCCATTAGTCGGGTGGGGACCTGTCGCAAAGCATGCTTGGATGCACCTCAATAAAAAGAACAATGCGGGAGCTCCTGGATGAACACGTTGAGATCGATGTCGATCAGCCGGCGCCTGTGGCTGATCCTTGTGGTGGCGGTGGCCATGCTGGTGGTGCTTGGCCTGCTCATGCTGCGCCAGATCCACGGTGACCTTTACCAGGCCAAAGCGGAAAAAACCCGCCATGTGGTGCAGACCGCCGCGGGCGTGCTGGCCTATTACCAAGGGCTGGAGGCGGCCGGTACGCTCAGCCGCGAAGCTGCCCAGCAACAGGCACTGCAGGTGGTACGTGCGTTGCGCTACGACCACGATGACTACTTCTGGATCAACGACCTGGGGCCAAAGATGATCATGCATCCGGCCAACCCCAAGCTCGATGGCCAGGACCTTTCTGCCATCCGCGACCCCGACGGCTTTGCCGTGTTCAACGAAATGGTCGCCCTGGCCCGCCAGCAGGATGCAGGGCCGGTCAACTACCGCTGGCCCAAACCTGGTGCCAGCGAGCCGGTCGCCAAGACCTCCTATATACAGCTGTTCAAACCCTGGGGCTGGATTATCGGTTCGGGCGTGTACGTCGATGACGTGCAGGCCGAATTCGCCCGCCAGTTGCGCGATGCCTCGCTGGTGGGCGTGGGCATTGCCCTGCTGATGGCACTGGTGGTCCTGCTGATTGCGCGCAGCATTGCCCGCCCCTTGCAAGAGGCTGTGCAGGCCATGGGCAATATCGCCAGCGGCGAAAGCGACCTGACCCGGCGCCTGGACACCCACGGCCGTGACGAAATCACCCACCTGGGCGAGCACTTCAACCGTTTCAACGGCAAGCTGCAGGGTGTGGTCGGCCAGCTGCAAGGGGCAGCCCACGCGCTGGCCCAGTCCGCCGGGCACGTCGGCGACAATGCAGGCGCCGCACAGCAGCACAGCGCCCAACAATCGCTACAGATGGACCAGGTAGCCACCGCTGTGAATGAGGTGACCTATGCCGTGCAGGACGTAGCCAAGACCGCCGAACAGGCCGCCGGGGAAATGCGCACCGCGCAGCAGCAGGTAACCCATGGCCAGCAAGCAATTCATGGCAGCCTGGCGCAGATCGACCGGTTGTCGCTGACCATCGACCAGGCCGTGCAGGTGATTCGCGACCTGGCCGGCCACAGCACGCGCATCGGCGGAGTGCTCGATGTCATCCGCTCCATCGCCGAGCAGACCAACCTGCTGGCGTTGAATGCGGCCATCGAAGCGGCGCGGGCCGGGGAACAAGGCCGTGGCTTTGCCGTGGTCGCCGACGAAGTTCGCCTGCTGGCCCAGCGCACGGCACAATCGACGGCCGAGATCCATACCATGATCGAACACCTGCAAAGCCAGTCGGACGCAGCGGTCAAAGCCATCGACACCAGCAGCGAAGCCTCGCGCCAAACCGTCGAGCAGGCCCGCGAAGCCGGCGCCAGCCTGGATGCCATCAACCAAGCACTGACCAACCTGACCGCGCTGAATGCCTCCATTGCCAGCGCCACCTTGCAGCAGTCGCATGTGGTCGAGGAAATCAACCGCAATGTGCTGGATACCGCCGGGCTGTCCCAGCAGACGGCCGATGCGGCGCGCCAGTCCAGCGATGCCGGGGTGGCATTGGGGCAGTTGAGCAAAGAGCTGGAACAGTTGCTGCGGCAGTTCCGAGTGTAGCGCCGGCCTCTTTTGTGGGAGTGGGCATGCCCGCTCCCACACAGAGCCTATGCATCCCCACCTACTGCGCCCTACACCTTCCCTGGCCGACCCGCTACAATCGCGCCCTTCCCCGATAGTCTCCCCAAGGATCGCCGATGTCCGGCCTTGAACTCATCGCCGCCGTCCTCGGCGTCACCGCTGTCTGGCTCACGGTCAAACAAAACGCCTGGTGCTGGCCGATCGGCCTGGTCATGGTGCTGATCTATGGCTGGCTGTTCTACGAGGTAAAGCTGTACTCGGGCATGCTGCTGCAACTGGCCTACGCGATTCTGCAACTGTACGGCTGGTGGCAATGGAAACGCCCCGGCCGCACCGAAGACGCCCGCCAGGTATCGCGGCTGCAAGGCCCTGCGTTGTGTGCCGGCCTGGCTGCCGGGGTATTCCTGAGCGCAGCCCTGGGTTCGGCCATGGCCAACTGGACCGATGCCGCCCTGCCCTGGCTCGACGCCACCCTGACAGGTTTCAGCCTGGTGGCGCAACTGTGGATGGCCCAGAAGCGCCTGCAATGCTGGCCGCTGTGGGTGGCAGTAGACATCGTCTACGTAGGCCTTTACCTGCACCAGCAGCTGTACTTCACGGCGGGCTTCTTTGCCGTACTCACCCTGATTGCCGTGCGCGGCTGGCTGGAATGGCGCCGCGACCCGGCGTTGGCGCAACCATGAGCACGCAACACGCCATGAAGGTCGTGGTGCTGTGCGGCCCCGAATCCAGCGGCAAGAGCTGGCTCAGCGGTGTGATCCAGGCGCATTTCGGCGGTGTGGTGGTGGCCGAGTACGTGCGCCACTTCATCGACCAGGAGTGCCGCGATACCTGCTATGCCGATATCCCTGCCATCGCCCACGGCCAGCTGGCCTGGGAGGACCGGGCGCGCGAACAGGCGCCACCGCTGCTGATCCTCGACACTCACCTGCTCAGCAACATGCTCTGGAGCCGCGCCTTGTTCGATGACTGCCCGGCCTGGCTGGAACAAGCCTTGCTTGAACGGCACTACGACCTGCACCTGCTGCTGAGCCCGCAAGGGGTGGAATGGGTTGCCGATGGCCAGCGCAGCCAACCCGACATCAACGACCGCCAGCGCTTTTTCGACGACAGCCTTGCCTGGCTGCAGCAGCATAATCAGGCGCACCAGATACTTGAGGGCAATTGGCCGCAACGCCAGTTTCTGGCCTTGCAAGCCGTTGCTACGCTGCTTGATAGCGATGCGCCATCCTGCCCGACCGAGTGTTAACCTACTGACACACTCCAGTGGGGCGAAGCCCCCGAATTTGCGGGGCTTCCCCCCGTCTCGGGGGCAGTGTCAAGCCCGTGAAACACTCCTGCAAAAACCCTTCCAATCAAGGCAACAGCTGGCTTGGCCAGCAACGCCCACGGCTGGCTGTTTCACCGCTGAGACAGAATACGCCGCAGTTTGTCAGCCTCTTGTCCTAACTGTCTGATCTGAATACGGTTCTCAAAAGCGGCACACCATCTGCTCTGTCCTTCGCATCGCTGAACAAGGCCAGCGCTCAGAGAAGGGGATGCCGTCGTGAGGAAGAGTGACAAACGCCTCTATCACCTGTTGGTGGCGGGTTGTGTACTGGGGGCATTGAGCCTCACGGCCCACGCAGACAAAGGCATCATCATCATCAAGCGCGACGTGCAGGTGCGCAACGCGACGATCCCGCCCTTGATCCCTGACCCGAGCCCGACCACGGTCAACGCCAACCCTTCTGCCCACGTGCTCAAGCAAACCAACGAGCTGAGCGATGGCGATTTCGCCAGCATCAGCAGTGGCGCCGGCATCAGCAACATGATTACCCAGCAGACCAATAACCTAGGGGGCAACCTCGGTAACCAGCACCAATTGCCCAACCTGTCAGGCGGCCGTGGCACGGGGGGCGCGGGTAACGGCATCTCCAACATGGTCAACTCAAGTGTGCAACGCGGCCTCGCGCCATTGCAGATTCTGACCGGCGGGGGCAAGTGACATGAAGCACATGCTGCTGATTCTGGCCACCCTGTGCAGCACCCCAGGCCTCGCCGATTCCCTGGTTCCCGTCATCGACAATGCCAACATCGACAGCTCCGGCAGCCGCTATCAGGGCAACCTCTCCGTTAACCAGGCTGCCGGCGACAAACAGCAACAGGCCAATGCGCGGGCCATCGCCGTCGGGCCCGAAGCGAATGCCAGCACGCAGATCCGGCAACGGCTGAACACACCCGCCGACCCGACAATGGACGCCCGCTCGACCATTCAAGGCAACGCGTTCAGCAACGGCAGTGGTGCGCTGGGCGTCAACCAGAGCGCCGGCGCCAATACCCAGCAAGCCAATGCCCTGAGCATAACCCTCAGTGCTCAACCGCAAAGCATCGACGACAGCGTCCTCATGCAACAGAACGTGGCGCTGCTCAACAACTCCGGTCCAACTGACACCCCGACAGGCCATCGCCAGGTCACCACCAGTGACCAGGCCTTCACCGGTAGCCGCGGGGTGATCCAGTTGAACCAGAGTGCCGGGGTGGGAAACCGAATGGCTAACACCTTGAGCATCCGGGTCGCGGATTGACCCTTTCAGTTAAGAACGACACTTAACCAACATAGAGTACGGAGAATCACCATGAAACCCTCGATGGCAATCAAGCCTCTGGTGTTCGCAATTGCTGCGGTCATGGCTGTTGCTGTACAAGCTGGGCAAAACGATCGACGCAATGACCACCACAACGGCCACCATAACAATGGTCAGCACACGCCTCCTCCAACCAAAATCCCTGTGTATGCAACGGCCAATGCCTGGGATACCCAAACCAGCACCAATAACCGTATCAGCAACCAGGGCACTATAAACGAAGCCGAGATGAGCCAGTCGGGCGAAGGCTCCAGTGGCAACGTCGGTATCAACGTGGCAGCCGGTAACGGCAACCAGCAGGATAACGCCGCAGCCATTGCCAACGCCGGTTCCGAGTCGAGCCTGGACAACAGCTTCGTGTTCGGCATGGCCAGTGCCACTGCCGATGTCGTGCAATCCAGCGACAACAACCGGGTCGACAACTATTCGACCCAGTCGTCTGCTGTGATGAGCGGCTCGGCCAGCGGGGCTGAGGGCAACATCGGCATTAACATCGCCGGTGGCGACCTCAACCAACAGAAAAACACCATGGCCATCGCCAACACCGGTGCGCCTCTGGGTAACGCCACTGCCACGGCTTCTGCCCAACAGGACGGGCCAGGCCTGGTCGTGAACAACAGTGCTGACCGCACTTACCGCGTCGACACGATCACCATCACCACCTCGGCCAGTGGCTCGAGCTCGCGTGATGGTACGTTCAACTCGACCGACGACCGCAGCTCGTCGTCGAGCTTCAGCGTGGCCGGTTCGCAAAGTGCCAGCTCCAGCGGCTCTAGCGGCTGGAACTCCAGCGGCTCGAAATCCAGCAACGCCAGTGGCTCCAGCAGCATGTCGGCAAGCGGCTCCAACGGCTGGAATGCCAGTGGCTCTGCCAGCGGCAGCAACAGCTCGTCGAGCAGCGCCAGCCTGAACGCTTCGCTGGATGCCGCAGCCAATGCTACGCGCACCTTCACCACCGATGATGGCCGCCGCGAACGCACCCGCTCCAGCACCTTCGATGGTTCGCTCAATGCATCGTTGGACGTATCGGTCGACAAGTCGCGCGAAAGTGCGTACGACAAGTCGTTCGAGAAAGCCTTCGACTCCAGCTACGACAAGTCGCGCGAATCGTCTTACGACAAGTCCAAAGACTCTTCGTACACCAAGTCTCACGACTCTTCGTACGAGAATGCTTCGGCTTCGGCGTTTGAAAAGTCTGGCGAGAAATCGAAACAATCCTCGAACGACGTTTCGAAGAGCTACAGCGAAAGCAGCGCTTACGACTTGAGCAATACCGTGTCCTTCCAAGTGCTGACCCCGACCGGCTGGGCCAACCCTGTTACCAATACTGCAACCCTTAGCGGTTCGGTCAACGGTGGCAGCGGCAACCTGGGCGTGAACGTGGCAGCCGGTGTGGGCAACCAGCAGAGCAACTCGCTGGCCATTTCCAACACCTCGTTCTAAACGCTGCGCTTGAGGCCCCCTTCGGGGGGCCTTTCTTCAACACCCACCGGAAGGCATCCGATCATGCGCATTATCGCCTTGGCGTTTTTGCTGTGCCTGGCCAGCGTGAGCGAAGCTGCACAAATGCCGCTGTCCGTCCTGCCGGGCGGTGCCGTGGTATTCAAGCCCATCCAGAGTGTGCGTGAGCGCAAGTTCGCTGACCTGGTACAACAGAAAACCGATTTCAGCTGCGGCGCCGCCGCACTGGCGACCATCCTGCGCCAGGCCTACTGGCTGGATGTGGACGAACACCAGATCATCGAAGGCATGCTGGCCCACGCCGACCAGGACCTGGTGCGCACGCAAGGCTTTTCGATGCTCGACATGAAGCGCTACGTGGAAAGCTTGGGCATGCGCGCCCGCGGCTACCGGGTAGCGCCCGACACTCTGCACAGCGTGCGCATTCCGGTCGTGGTGCTGATGGATGTGCGCGGCTACAAGCACTTCGTGGTCATGCAGAAGGTCGACAAAGGCTGGGTGTATGTCGGCGACCCGGTACTGGGCCATCGGCGTTACAAAGTCGACGACTTCCTCAAAGGTTGGAACGGCATCATCTTCGCCGTGATCGGCCAGGGTTACGACAAGAACAACGTCCTGCTCGACCCACCCCTGCCGCTGACCGCCAAGGGCCGGGTGAACAACTTCACCCCAGTGAAGGACACCGAGCTACTGGACTTCGGCTTCATCAAAAGCGACTTCTTCTAACGACTGTTCTAATGACAAGGAGCATGAAGCTCCAGGGAGCATTTCATGAAGACTTCATTGTGGCTGGCCATGGCCTGCCTGGCCGCCAGCCTGCCAAGCCACGCCGAGCCGTTGAAACCCATCGAACTGAAGGACCAGGAGCTGGCCAACCTGCGTGGCCGCTACGTGATGCCGGGGCGCATCGTGAGTTTCGGCATTGTCATGTCCAGCACCTGGCAAAATGCCAAAGGGGACGTGATCGGGGCGACCTCCACGCTGCAGGTCCAGCAATCGACCATCAAGCCCCAGTTCTATGTCTCGATGATTGATGAAAAAGGCACAGGTGCGGCGTCGAGCAACGCGTCTGCTGCGGGCACCGGCGTGGTGACCGGCGGCAACGGCCTTTCCACTACCGAAGGCGTCACCCAGGTGGTGCGGGCTGCCGGTGACAATAACACGGCCTACAACAACGTCGATATCAACGTCACCAAGGCCAACCAGGCCCCCGCCGTGCAACAGCAAGGCCAGGTGCTCGCTGCCGGCCAGACCCTGGTCGGCGAAAATGGCGCCGGCTCGCTCAGCGTGTCATCCAGCGGCGTGGGCGTGCAGCTCAACATCAACGCCAGCAACAACCAGGGCAGCAGCGTTCAGCGCCTGGCCCAAGGCGGCCTGATGCAGAACTCGACGCTGCTCGGTAACGGCAACCTGGTCAGCAACGTCACCTCATTGAACGTTGTCATGCGCGAGAGCGTACCGACCGCTGCGTCGCTGAACGGCAGCCTTGACCAGCTCAAAGGTCTACGTACCTTCGGATACTGATCTACGCTCTGTCTCATCAAAAGTAGTTGGAAGGGACGGCAACTCCATGTACCGATCTTTTACGCTTCGCGCTTTTGTTTGCTTGACTACCCTGGCACCCACCGCACTCTACGCAGCCGCCGACCCGCAGGTCGAAGCGCTGAAACAGGAACTGATAGAACTCAAGCGCCGTTACGAGGCGCAGCAACAGGCGCTGATGGTGCTTGAGCAGCGCGTGCGCCAGGTCGAGGAGGCCCCTGCGGCGGCGCCACCCAAACGCCTGGTCAAGTCCCCCGCCGAGGGGGTCAAGGGGGCGCAGACCGTTGCGTCTGGCGCACCAGGCACTACAGGCAGCTCCTACGGCCAGGCGCTGACGGCCGATTCGGAACCGGCGCAGAGCGTGTCCAACCTGTATGACGAGGCCAGCGGCTTCTTTGGCGGCGGCAAGTTCAGCTTCGAAACAGGTGTTACCTACACCCATTACGATACCCGGGCGCTCACGCTCAATGGCTTTCTGGCGCTGGACTCGATCTTCCTCGGCAGTATCAACCTCGACCGCATCAAGGCCGACAACTGGACCCTGGACATGACCGCGCGCTACAACCTGGCGCAGCGCTGGCAGTTCGACATCAACGTACCCGTGGTCTACCGCGAGTCCACCTACTCTTCTGGCGGCGCCGGTGGCGCCGGGGCCAGTACCTCGGATGCCACCGTTACCCGCGACCCTGAAATTGGCGATATCAACGTGGGTGTGGCCTATAAGTTCATCGACGAGGACGAAACCTGGCCAGACGCCGTCGCCACCCTGCGGGTCAAGGCACCGACCGGCAAGGACCCGTATGGCATCAAGCTGCGCGAGGTCGACGGCAACAGCAACCTGTCGGTACCGGACAGCCTGCCAACCGGCAACGGTGTGTGGTCGATCACGCCTGGCATCTCCCTGGTCAAGACCTTCGACCCAGCCGTGCTGTTCGGCAGCCTGTCGTACACCTACAATATGCAGGACTCGTTCAGCGATATCAGCCCACAGGTCAACAGCAAGGTGCCCGGTGACGTGAAACTCGGCGACTCCTGGCAGATTGGTGGCGGTATCGCCTTTGCCCTGAACGAAAAGATGAGTATGTCGTTCTCGGTGTCTGACCAGTTCGCCCGCAAAAGCAAGATCAAACCCGATGGCGGTGACTGGCAGTCCATCTCCAACAGTGACTACAACGCGGCCAACTTCAACGTCGGCCTGACCTTCGCTGCCACCAACAACCTCACCATCGTACCTAACCTGTCCATTGGTCTGACCGATGATGCGCCTGACTTTTCCTTCAGCCTGAAATTCCCCTACTACTTCTGATACTTGCCCTCAGCCTGGCCCGCGCAAGCGTGCCAGGCTTTTGGTTACCAGCCTTGTAGCGAACCGCTTTCCCTTCCCCGGCCTGTTATCATCCAGCACAGATGCATGACGATTTAATGGCAAAAGGGAAGTTTTTGTGAAGAACCTGTCCGACCACCCACGTACCCGGCTTGCCGCCTTGGCAGCCCTGGTGCTGGTGATCCCACTGGGTACGCGCGCCATGCTGGGTTGGTCCAACCCGCTCGGTTACCTGTCCGACCTCGCCCTCGGCAGCCTGCTGGTCTTGCTGCTGCACCGTCGGCCATGGTGGCTGGCCCTGCCCGTGCTGCTGGCCTGGGCTGCCCTGTGGGTGGCCTCGGCCGAACTCGTGAGCGCGGTGGGCCGGTTGCCCACCAGCGCCGACCTGACGTACCTCGTCGACCCGCAATTCATGGAGAACTCTACCGGCGGCGGCCTAGCCCATGCCTGGCTGCCCTGGGTAATGGGCGCAGGCCTGCTGGCCTGGCTGGCCACCGCTTGGCGTGGCCGCACCCGGCGCAGCCCGCCGCTGCCGCGCAAGGCCTGGGCCATTCCCGCGCTGCTGTTCGCTACCCACTGGGGCAGCCAGCAGCTGGTCCCCAGCGACGCCGATCAATGGCGGCAATACAACCTCACCCACCAACTGATGTCTGCCGGGGTGGGCACCCTGGAGCGCAAGGTCGAGGGCTGGATGGGCCGCACGCAAACGTTCACGCCGCTGGCCAGCAGCGGCCTGACGCAATCCGACCTGCATGGCCAGCGCCTACTGGCCGGGCCAGGCAGTGCTCGCAACCTGCTGGTCATCACGGTGGAAGGTATCCCCGGGGCCTACCTGCGGCCCAATCGCCAGGCCCTGCACAGCCGCTTCGACGAAGACCTGATGCCCAAGGTCAGCCAGTGGGCCGAGCGCGGCATGAACACCCCGGACTACGTGCTGCACACCCACCAGACCATCCGCGGCCTGTACGCGATGCTGTGTGGTGACTACGACAAACTGGCCAATGGCACGCCCAAGGGCGTCGAGCTGCTAACCCAGAACGAACGCAACCAGGCCTGCCTGCCGGCGCAACTGCGCCAGGCCGGCTTTACCACCCATTACCTGCAAGGGGCCGGCCTGCGCTTCATGGCCAAGGACCGCATCATGCCGCACATCGGCTTCGATTCGGTGCACGGCCTCGAGTGGTTCCGCAACAAGAACTACCTGGATTTCCCTTGGGGCAAGGATGACCGGGCCTTCTTCGAAGGTGCCCTGGATTACGTCGGCCAGCTGCAAAAGCAGGACAAACCCTGGATGCTGACCCTGCTTACCGTGGGCACGCACCAGCCGTATTCGGCACCCGCCGATTACCTGGAACGCTATGACACGCCCAAACAGGCTGCCGTGGCTTACCTGGACGATGCACTGGGGGCGTTTCTCGATAACCTGGAACGCCAGGGCGTGCTGAAGGACACGTTGGTGGTGGTGACCTCCGACGAATCCCACGGCATCGACGGTGTGCGCCTGGCCTCGTCCTGGGGCTTCAACCTCACCCTGGCGCCGGAGCAGGCGCAACTGCCCCACATCAAGCGCGGCACGTACGGCCATATCGACCTGGCCACCTCCGTGCTCGACTACTTTGCACTGCCCATTCCAATAGCGCTTGGTGGTCGCTCGCTGTACCGCGACTACGATACCGGCCGCGAAATGATTTCCTACACCAATGGCATGCTGCGCTATCACAACGGCCAGGGCGTCTTCACCGAATGTGACTTCCAGCAGCGCTGCCGGCGTTACGCCAGCGAGGGCTTCATTGCCGACCAGGCCCGCTATCTGGGCCCGGGCGACAGCCTGCTCGGCCAGCAGATCGGCGCTTTGGCCGGGGTACTCGACCAGTCCCTGCTGCAAACCCCGCTTAACCTGCGTTACCAGTTCGGCGGCCCTTCGCCGATCAAGCTGCGCAAGCGCATTCACGATGACTGGGCCGATAACCTGATCGGCGCCCAGTACCTTGAAATGCCGGAAGGCTCGCACACCCGCGTGCGGGTGAAGGTGCGCTCGCTGGACCCCAAGCGTGTCGCCTACATCCAGCTCAAGGCCAAGCAACTGGAGCAGGATGTGCCACTGGGCCTGCCTGCCGAGGTGAAGGTCACCGCCGACGAACCGCTGGAGATGGAGTTCAGCTTCGACAACCCGACCGAACGCAAAGCGTTTTCCTTCCATTTGCTGGGGTATGGCGGCGGTAAGGTGGAAGTCAGCGACTTCAGCGTGATCACCGCGCTGCCCGGAGAGGATGACGCCGCAGATGAACTGACCGAGGGCCACATTGCCCATTCGGGCTAAGCGGATAACCACTCATCGCCCGGCTACCGGTGCCTGTCGAATCGGCAAACGCGTGCTCGACTAGTGTGTGAATCCCCAGTGTGGAGACAGCACCATGAGCACAAGCGAAAGCAGGCACCCGGTGGTTTCCCGTAGCCAGTGGCTGGCAGCACGCCGGCAACTTTGGCTGCACGAAAAGGCCTTTACCCACCACCGCGACGCGCTGTCCGCAGCGCGGCGCGCCCTGCCCTGGGTCAAGGTCGAGCAAGGCTATCGCTTCCAGGGGCCGGACGGGGAACTGAGCCTGGCTGACCTGTTCGCAGGCCGCAGCCAGCTACTGCTTTATCACTTCATGTTCGCCGAAGGCTGGAGTGAAGGCTGCACCGGCTGTTCGTTCCTGGCCGACCACTTTGACGGCGCCAACCTGCACCTGGCGCACCACGACGTGTCGCTGGTGGCGGTGTCGCGGGCCCCCTATGCCGAATTTCAGGCGTTTCGCCGCCGCATGGGCTGGCAGTTCCCGTGGTACTCGTCACAGGGCAGTGGTTTCAACGAGGACTTTGGCGTCAGTGTGGGCAGCGAGGGAGAACGGCAGTACAACTATGAGCCGTATGACGGCAGTGAAAGCGAGTTGCCTGGCCTGAGCGCGTTCTACCGTGAAGCGGACGGCAGCGTTTACCACACCTACTCGACCTATGCCCGTGGGCTGGACATCCTGGTCAACACCTACAACTTCCTGGACATTGCGCCACTGGGGCGCAACGAAGGCGGGACCATGGACTGGGTGCGGCACCATGACCGGTATGAAGGGCAGCCAGAAAAGCCCCACTGCTGCCACACCTGAGCTCCAAGGCACCACACACGCCAGCTCCCACAAGGGACGCGTTTAGTCAGCCGCGCACGCCCAGCATCCCGCGTTCGACGATAAAGTCGATCACCGCCTGCAACCCCTCGCCCTTCTTCAGGTTGCTGAACGTCCACGGCCGCTGCGGGCGCATGCGCTGGGTGTCGCGCTCCATCACTTCCAGCGAAGCCCCCACATAGGGCGCCAGATCAGTCTTGTTGATCACCAGGAAGTCCGACTTGGTAATACCCGGGCCGCCCTTGCGCGGAATCTTCTCGCCCTCAGCCACGTCGATCACATAGATCGTCAGGTCGGCCAGCTCCGGGCTGAACGTGGCGCTGAGGTTGTCACCGCCGCTTTCCACGAAAATGACCTCAAGGTTACCGAACTTGCGCGCCAGCGCCTCAACGGCGGCCAGGTTCATCGAGGCGTCTTCGCGGATGGCCGTGTGCGGGCAACCGCCGGTTTCCACGCCCACGATGCGCTCCGGCTCCAGGGCGCCGGCTTCGGTGAGGATGCGCTGGTCTTCCTTGGTGTAGATGTCATTGGTAACCACAGCGATCTGGTAGTGATCGCGCATGGCCTTGCACAGCGCTTCCAGCAGTGCGGTCTTGCCAGAGCCGACCGGGCCGCCGACACCGACGCGCAGGGGTTGTTGATAGCTTTGCATGAAGGCAGTCCTCAGGAACGGAACAAACGGGTGTATTGGGTTTCGTGACGCGATGAGGCAATGGCCAGCAATGGCAGGCCGCCACCGAGCTGGTCATCGGCCAGCGCCAGGGCCTGGTCAAGTGCAGCGGGCAATTCGGTGCCCAGGTCGCGCAGCAAGGTCTGGGCCGCCTGCTGGCCGAACGGCACCAGCTTGACCCCGGCCATGACCGCGCCTTCGAGCCAGGCAAAGCCATGGCCCAGGGCCAGCTGACGCAGTGGAATGCCCCAGTGCGCAGCCAACCAGGCCATACCGCCCAACTGGGTCAGTTCAAGGCTGGCGCGCCATGCGGGTGACTGGCCCAGTTGCCAGCCGTCGAGCAGCCGCGCCAAGGCCGCACCACGCTGCTGCTCTTCCAGGCGCAGCTCGGCGGTTTCGCGGTTGGCCAGCAAGAAGCGGCTCCAGTGGCTGAAGGCCTCGGCGTCCTCGGCCTGACACGCGTGATACAGGCGCGCCAGCACCGGCCAGTCCAGGCACGCCAAGGTGTCTTCGACCTGCTCGCGCTGCCAGGCAGCGAAGCCGTCCACGCCTTTCACCCAGCCCGCCTCGACCGCCCACTCCAGGCCTTGCGAATACGTAAAGCCGCCCACCGGCAGGCCGGGGCTGGCCAGCTGCAACAGGCGCAGCAACGCCAGGTCGCTGTCCATCAACCGGCCAGCACCAGCGCGGCACCGGCTAGCAGGCCACCACCGAAGGCTTTCTGCAGGCCACTGTGCCGGCGCAGCAGGCACCCGACGGCGAAGCCCACCGCCAACAGCAAGCCGCTGACCGTGACAAAGCCGGCGCTGAACTGCCAGAACGCGCTTGGCGTGGCTTCCACGCCATGGGCCCAGCCGTGGAACAGGGCAAACACCGGCATGGCCATGGCCAGCAGCAACTGCCGGCTCGGTAGCAGCACCGCCCCGGCGGCCACCAGCAGCGACACGGCAATCAGGGTTTCCATGCCCAGCACGTCACCGAACAAGTGGCCAAAGACTGCCCCGCCAAACATCGCCGCCAGGGTTGCCAAGGGCAGCATCAGGCTACGTCGGGTCAGTGCAGCGAGTACGCCAGTGCCCAACAGCATCAGCAGGTGGTCAAGGCCCGTCAGCGGGTGCAGCAGGCCATCGTGCAACGGATTGCTGTCATGCCCAGGGTGAGCGAAAGCCGGCAGCGCCAGCATCAGCAGAAACAGGGCGAAGGTCTTTTTCATGGGTTGCTCCAGGGCAGTTCAGGAATGGGCAGGCAGGCGAACGAACGGGTGATCGTTGCCGTGGGCATGGTTGTGGCCATGCGGCGCGCTCTGGTAGGCGCCCGCTTCGGGCTCGAACGGCGCCTGTTCAGCCTCCACCGTCAGGCCCAGACCACACAGCATGTCGTCCAGCACATGGTCGTGCTGAAAACGCAGCAGGCCAGGCTCGATCTGCAGGGGCACGTGGCGGTTCCCCAGGTGATAGGCCGCACGGGCCAACAGGTGCGGGTCGGCACAGCGCACCGTCGACACCGTTTCGGGTGCCGCCAGCACGCGAATCAGCTGGCTGCCATCGGCATCGGCAAGCAACTCTCCCCCGCGTAGCAGGTGGCCGCGTTCGAGCATCAGGCCGGCTTCGCGGCCATCGTCCAGGGTCACGCGCAGGCGGCTCTTGATACGGCTGTCCACATCCAGGGTGACAGTGCCGGTTTCGGTGAGCGTGCCGGGCTCGGTGATGCGGCGGGTCAAGACAATCATTGGTACTCCTTCAAAACAGGAAATAACGCTGGGCCAGCGGCAACTCGCTGGCCGGCTCGCAGACCAGCAGCTCGCCATCGGCACGCACCTGGTAGGTTTGCGCATCGACCTCGATCAGCGGCTGCAAGGTGTTGTGGACCATGTCCGGCTTGCGCACGCGGCGGCAGCCGTTGACCACGCCTATCAGGCTGCGCAGGTTCAGCTCCTCTGCCAGGCCGCGGTCCATGGCCGCCTGGGGCAGGAAGGTCATGCGCGTGGCATGCCGCGCCGCGCCCAGAGCGCCGAACATGGGCCGGTAGTACACCGGCTGCGGCGTGGGGATGGAGCCGTTGATATCGCCCATGGGTGCGGTGACGATCATTCCACCCTTGATCACCAGCGCCGGCTTGACCGCGAAGAACGCCGGCGACCACAGCACCAGGTCGGCCAGCTTGCCCGCCTCCACCGACCCCACTTCGTGGCCGATGCCATGGGTGAGTGCCGGGTTGATGGTGTACTTGGCGATGTAGCGCTTGACCCGGAAGTTATCGCTGTAGGCGGTGTCGGGCGCCAGAGGCCCACGGCGAAGCTTCATCTGGTGCGCGACCTGCCAGGTACGCAATACCACTTCCCCGACCCGGCCCATGGCCTGGGAGTCGGACGACGTCATGGCAAAGGCGCCCATGTCGTGGAGAATGTCCTCGGCTGCGATGGTTTCGCGGCGGATGCGTGATTCGGCAAAGGCCACGTCCTCGGCAATGCTTGGGTCAAGGTGGTGGCAGACCATCAGCATGTCCAGGTGCTCGTCGACGGTGTTGACCGTGTACGGTAGGGTCGGGTTGGTCGAGGAAGGCAACACGTTGGCCTGCCCCGCCGCGCGGATGATGTCCGGCGCATGGCCACCGCCGGCACCTTCGGTGTGGAAGGTATGGATGGTGCGGTCGCCGATGGCCGCCAAGGTGTCTTCGATGCAACCGGATTCGTTGAGTGTGTCGGTGTGGATCGCCACCTGGATGTCCATTTCCTCGGCCACGCCCAGGCAACAGTCGATGGCGGCCGGCGTCGAGCCCCAGTCCTCATGCAGCTTGAGGCCCACCGCACCAGCCGCAATCTGCTCACGCAGCGCTTCAGGCCGCGAGGCATTGCCCTTGCCCAGCAAACCGATGTTGATCGGCAGGCTGTCGGCGGCCTGCAGCATGCGCGCCAGGTACCAGGGGCCGGGCGTGCAGGTGGTGGCATTGGTGCCGGTGGCCGGCCCGGTGCCGCCGCCGATGAAGGTGGTGACGCCACTGTTCAGCGCCTCGTCCACCTGCTGCGGGCAGATGAAATGGATATGCGAGTCCACGCCGCCGGCGGTGACGATCTTGCCCTCGGCCGCGATCACTTCGGTACCTGGCCCGACCGGTACGTTCACGCCCGGCTGCACATCGGGGTTGCCGGCCTTGCCGATCACCGCGATACGCCCGTGCTTGATGCCGATATCGGCCTTGACGATGCCCCAGTGGTCGATGATCAGCGCGTTGGTCAGCACCAGGTCCATGGCTTCGGCGGCCAGCATCTGACCTTGCCCCATGCCGTCGCGGATCACCTTGCCGCCGCCGAACTTCACTTCTTCGCCATAGATCGTGAAGTCCTTCTCTACCTCAACCCACAGCGCCGTGTCGGCCAGCCGCACGCGGTCGCCCACCGTGGGGCCGAACATGTCGGCATAGGCCTGGCGGGAAATACGGCTCATACCTTGCCCTCCAGTGCACCCATCACCTTGCCCTGGAAGCCGTAGACCTCACGCTTGCCGGCGTAGGCCACCAATTGCACGGTGCGCGCCTGGCCTGGCTCGAAACGCACGGCAGTGCCGGCCGGAATGTCCAGACGAAAGCCCAGGGTGGGCGCTCTGTCGAACACCAACGCGTCGTTGACTTCGTAGAAGTGGTAATGCGAGCCGACCTGCACCGGCCGGTCACCGTGGTTGGCCACGCTGACGCTGACGGTTTCCCGGCCACTGTTCAGTTCGATGTCGCCAGCAGCGACCTGGATTTCACCTGGAATCATGCGGGGCTCCTTGGCAGGTTCAGACGATGGGGTCATGCACGGTCACCAGCTTGGTGCCATCCGGGAAGGTCGCTTCGACCTGCACGTCGTGGAGCATTTCGGCAATGCCGGGCATCACCTGCTCGCGGGTCAGCACTTCGCGCCCCAGGCTCATCAACTCGGCCACGGTGCGGCCATCGCGTGCGCCTTCGAGCACGGCGGCGCTGATCAGCGCCACCGCTTCCGGGTAGTTCAGCTTCAGGCCACGGGCCAGGCGCCGTTCCGCCAGCAGTGCGGCGGTAAACAGCAGCAGTTTGTCTTTCTCTCTCGGGGTCAGCTCCATGGCGCTCTCTCAGGTGGCCCAAATGCGTGGTGGGCAAGCTGGCAGGCCAAGGACGGCCGGGCGCAGCACATGCCACAGGCGTTGCAGGGTGCGTTGCAGGTGTTGGTTGTCGTGGTCGAGCACACGGATGACCAGCAACGAACCCAGCAGGGTCGCGCCGGCCGGGGTGGCCAGCTCATCCAGCAGCGGGCGAACTTGCTCCAGCACCGCCTGGTCGGCCGGTGCTGCACAGAACGTGGCGAGCAGCGGGTGGCCGCCGAGCTTGTCCAGGCGCCCGCCTTCGATGCGCAGGCGTTCGTGCAGGCCGACTTCGTCGGGCAGTTCAATGTGCAAACGGCTGTCCAGCCTGCCCTGCTCGAAACGCTCGTTCATGACCGGGCGCCCGAGACACAAGGTTTCCCAGGCCAGCAGCCGCGCCCCGGGTTCCAGGGTGAAACGGCTGTCGAGGCTGGCGCGGGCGCCGGAGAAGAAAATGCTGTCTTGCGGCAGCCATTCCAGGGTGCTGCCCGCCGCCAGCCGAAAACGCTGGGTCAGCCGTGCGGTGGGGCCGATGCTGCGGTAGAACTTGCTGGCGCCGGGCATGGTCAGCAGCGCGTGGCTGCCAGGTTCCAGGTGGATATCCAGTTCCAGGCGGTCGCCGGCGACGATGCCTCCCGGCGGGTGCAACACATAGACATGGCACGGGGCACCTTCAGGATAGAAAGGCCGCTGCACCAAAAGAGGTCCGAAATGGCGCCACGCACCAAGGCGGGTCACGTCGTCGCGCCTGACAAAGCGCAACTGCAGGTGGGCGCTCCAGCCTGCATCGTCTTGTTGTTGTTCGATCTGCTCCGCGAGCGACATCCTGCGGCCCCTGAAATTCGTGGCCTGCTGGCCGTTTAGAGGGTCCGGCGCGGGCGGCTGCTAGCGCGCACGGCCTGACCACTCGATCAAATTCGCAGGCTGGATATAGCAGTTTGCGGGCCAACTTCGCAGGTGAAGGCAGATGAAACTTTTCTCAAAGCCGCTCTGGCACAGGGCATACGGGGGAATTGCGCACAAAGCGGGGGCGCGCACTGGCCCTGTTTCGGTGCCAGCAGAAATGCAATCGGGGCTGCAAAGCGGCCCCGAATACATCAAGACTCAGTAGTCGAAGCGGTCCACCGCACGGCGGCGTTCGTTGTCATCGCGCCGGTCGTAGATGGCCGTGGTCTGGATATTGGCATGGTGTGCCAGCTTCTGCGCAATCGACAGGTCGTGCTCTTCGATCACCCGGGTAATGAATGCCCGACGGAAGTCATGCGGCATGATCTTCACCCCCACCTGCGCACCGCGCTGGCGGGCGATGTAGTAGATGGCATGTTTGGTAATGCGCGCCCGGGTAATGTGGCTGCCACGGCGGATGCGGTTGAACAGGAACGGGTCATCTTCCGCACCGGCAGGCAGGTCCTGGCGGCGCAGGTCGAGCCAAGCCTGCAACTTCTCGAATGCCCATGGCGGGGCATACTTGACCAATTGGTGGTTGCCCTTGCCCACCACCTGCAGGCTACGCGCCTGGAAATCGACCTGGTTCAGGTCGATGTCGACCGACTCCGACTTGCGCATGCCGGTACCGTACAGCAAGGCAATGATCGCGGCATCGCGTACGCCTTGCGGCCGAGGGTCGGCCGCGCACACATCCATCAGCTCGCGAATCAGGCTGCGCCGCAAGTTGCGCCCGGGTGGCAGGCGAGTGCCAGTGGCCGGCTTGACCTCGCGAATGCGCAACAGCTGCTCATGATCGATCAGGCCCTGCCGCCAGGCCTCGTTCATCACCCCGCGAATCGCGTTGACGTACAGCGACGAGCTGTTGGGGGCATATCCGTCGGCACGCAGGGCAGCCACCAGCGCAATCACATGGCCGGGTTCGAGCCGATGCCAAGGCACATCGACGATGTTGCAGTCGACAAAGCCCAGCCGGTCGGCGGCGTCCTGAAGGATGTAGCGCATGGTTTGCTGGCTGGATGGGGCCAGGCGGGCCATGTACTGCAGCAGGGGATTGTTGGAGAGATCGGACAAAACGTGAATCCTGTAGCGAAGCGGCGGCCGGTATTGAGCCGGCCAGCATCTGAAGCAAGTCGAAACGATTGATGAACAAGGGCCAATGACGTTTCAAGCGCACGCCATTCGAACCCGAAGCAGTGCCATCATCTTGATATTCAGGGACTTATAGCTGAACGGGCCAGATCTTAACCCATTTACAGCGTCGAGGGCCGCCCGTACGGCGCTAAGCCGGCCAGCCAACTAAATGGCCGTCGGCCACCACCCTGGGAACATCTGCTGCACCCGGGGCTCGGCGAAGCGCTCATCAATCAGCACCAGTACGCCACGGTCCTGGTCACCTCGGATAACCCGGCCCGCCGCCTGGATCACCTTGCGCACCCCCGGGTAGAGATAGGCGTAATCGAACCCCGCACCAAACTGCCGCCCAAGGCGCTGCTTGAACTGCTCGTTGACCGGGTTGACCTGCGGCAGCCCGAGAGTGGCGACAAAGGCGCCGATCAGCCGCGTGCCCGGTAAATCCACCCCCTCACCGAAAGCACCGCCCAATACGGCAAAGCCGATGCCCTGCCCGTCGCTGACAAAACGATCGAGAAATGCCTGACGGGCCGCCTCGTCCATGCCCGGTTCCTGAGCCCATTGCGGAATCTGCGGATGCTGCTCTGCCAACAGCCCTGCCACCTGCTGCAGGTATTCGAAACTGCTGAAGAACGCCAGGTAGTTGCCCGGCATCCGCTCATACTGCCGGGCCATCAGCTCGACGATTGGCGCCAGAGAGGCGTGACGCTGCTGGTAACGGGTAGACACCTGGCTGGCAATCCGCACCTCAAGTTGCTCTGCGCGAAACGGCGCAGCCACTTCCAGCCAGGCGGTGTCGGCTGGCATGCCCAGCAGGTCGCTGTAGAAATGCCGCGGGGTCAATGTGGCGGAAAACAGCGTCACGCTACGCGCCGCCTGCATGCGCGGGGCCAGCAGGCGCGCGGGGGTGACATTGCGCAGGCACAGCGTGGCCAGCCGGCGCTTGCGTGGGCCCTGGCGCTGGCTGATGTCGAACAGGAAGTGCTCGTCGAACAGCTCGGCCACCCGGGTGAATTGCAAGGCATGGTAGAAGAACTGCAACACCTGCGGGTCCATGTGTGCGGGCGCCTGATTCATCTGATCCTGAATCAGCCCGATGCACTGCTGCAAGGCACGCAGCAAGCCTTCGGGCACCGACTCGCTGGCCTTGTACGGTGCACGCTGCTCTTTATACAGTGCATTCCATTGGCGGTTCAGCCGGTCCAGCGCACTGCCAAGCCCGGGTGGTTTGCTCTGGCGTAACGCCAGCAACTGGCCCTGGTCGAGGCTGGCGCTGTACATGCCGCGCCCACGCTCGACCAGGTTGTGCGCCTCGTCCACCAGCACGGCAACGCGCCACTGGTTGAGCTGGGCAAGGCTGTACAGCAGCGCATGCGCATCGAAGTAGTAGTTGTAGTCGGCGACCAGCACGTCGACCCAGCGGGCCATCTCCTGGCCCAGGTAGTAAGGGCATACCTGATGTGCCAAGGCCACTTCGCGCAGGTTGGCGCGGTCGAGCAGCGGCCGTGCTGCCGCCGCTTCGCGCGCCGCCGGCAAGCGGTCGTAGAAACCCGCCGCCAATGGGCAGGACTCGCCATGACAGGCCTTGTCCGGGTGCTCGCAGGCTTTGTCGCGGGCGATCAGCTCCAGTGTGCGCAACGCGGGCTGCGGCGTTGCTTCGGTAATCTGGCGCATGGCATCCAGCGCCAGCGCCCGGCCCGGCGTCTTGGCCGTAAGAAAGAACAGTTTGTCCAGCTGCTGCGGCACCATGGCCTTGAGCAGCGGGAACAAGGTCCCGAGGGTCTTGCCAATGCCGGTGCTGGCCTGGGCCATCAGGCAACGGCCGGTACTCACCGCCTTGTACAAGGTTTCGGCCAATTGCCGTTGGCCCTGGCGGAACTGTGGGTAGGGAAAGCTCAGTGCCTGAAGGCCCTGGTCGCGTTCGGCCAGACGTCGTTGCTGGCATTGAGCCCAGCCCAGAAAGCGCTGACACTGGATTTCGAAGAAGGCCCGCAGTTCAGTCGCCGTGTAATGCTCACTGAACAGCGTCTGCCCATCGCTGTCGACGTCCAGGTACACCAACGTCACCTCAATGGCTGGCAGTTGACGTGCCTGACACATCAGCCAGCCATAGACCTTGGCCTGCGCCCAGTGCAACTGCCGGTGGTTGGCCGGCCGGCGCGCCAGGTCGCCACGGTGTGTCTTGATCTCTTCCAGGCGATTGCTGGCCGGGTCATAACCGTCGGCACGGCCGCGCACCTTGAGGGTTTCGAACTGGCCTTCGAGGGTAATTTCCGACTCGTAGCCGGCAGCACGCCGTGCCACTACCCGCTGGTGCCCTTCAATGCCCTCTTGAGCGGTGGGCGACGGGGTGAAGCGCAGGTCCAGGTCACCCACCTTGGCACTGAACTCGCACAAGGCGCGCACCGCCACGCTGTAGCTCAAGGTGTGTCGCACCAGCGCACATGGCACACCGCGACCGGTAGCCCGTGTTGCCGGCAGAATTCCAGCCAGCGCAGTTGGTTATCCTGCAGGCGGTCACCTGGGCCCTTCACCTCGACCATGCGATAACGGCCCTGCTCGGGCCAGAACTGGATCAGGTCGGGCATGCCGGCACGGTTGCTGCGAATGTCCTGCAACAGGCGCAGGAAGCACTGCTTCAACTGGGCCGCTGGCAGGCAAGCCAAGGCCTGTTCCAGCAGTTCCTCGCTGAGCATGGACCAGAACACGAATGGCGACTGCAAACCCTGCTTGGCCTTGTAGCAGTCGAGAATCGCCTGGTGATGGCTGCCATCGTCGAGCCGACCGAGGCAGTGATCGAACAGCGCACTGCGCCGTTGCTGGAAGTCGCTGTCGTGCAGGTCTTGCGGCCCTGCCTGGAACGGGTTGAAGAACGCGCCGGGCACCGGCGCGAAGATGGCCTCCCAGCACAACAGGCCAAACAGGCTGTTGAACAGCGTGTTCTCCACGTAGTGTGCCTGGCCTCCCGCTTGTGCCAGATGCTGGCGGACGGCTTCCTCCACGCCGAGTGCTGCGTGCTCGCGGGGCAGTTCGAGTTCGATCAGCTCCAGTGGCGCAACCCGCTGGCGCCGCTGTGGCGGGCCGCCGAGTTTTCGCGCCAGGCGCGGCAGCATGCGCTCCAGCGCCTGCACTTCCAGCGCATTGGCAGGTGCCGCAGCCAGCTGCAACGCCAATGCGTGGGCCTGGGGCCACTGTTCGCTGCGCTCCAGCACCCGCACCTGGCGGATACGCGCCTGGGCATGGTTGCACTGCGCATACACGGCCATGGCCAGGTCCCATTCAGCCAGGCGCTCGCAGTGTTGGCCCAGGGCGAATTGCAGCCGCGCATGGCGCCGGGCCAGCCAGGGGTTGTCGCTGTGCAGGCCCTGCAAGGCGGCGAGGATGGGCAGCGGGTCGCCGCCCTGCTCCAGCCGCTCGGCGCACTGGTGCAGCGCCATGGCCAGGTCGACTTCGGCACGTTGCTGCAAGGCGCGTGAATCGGTGCTGAACGGTACCTGCTCGTACCGCAGCACCCCCAGGTCGGCGAGGACGAAGTCAGACCAGTCCTGGTACAGGTTGCCGAAAAACAGCAAGCGCATGCGGTCGCACAGGGGCTGCAGGCACCACTGGACAATGCGTACTTCGCTGTCGGGGAACCACTCGCTCAGTGGTCGGGCAGCCAGTTCCAAGGGTTGCAGCTGTGCCAGCAGGTCCTGCTTGGCGGCGCGGGGGCGGGTCAATAGCGGGGCGAAGCAATGGGCCAGCTCGTCTTTGCGCAGCAAGGCGAACAGTTGCTCCAGCGCCAGTTGCTCGGGCTCGCGTACCCAGCCGAGCGCCTGCAACGGCTGCAGCGCCAGCACGGTATCGCCGATTTCGACGTAGTCCAGCCGGTCGCTGCGAAACAACTCGCCCTTGCGCATGACCATGCGCACCATCAAGGCCTGAGCTGGCGCCTCCAGTTGGTTGAAGGCCTGGATGAACGCCAGCTCCTGTTCATCGAGCAGGTCCTGGTAGCGCTGTTCTACCCACAGCAGCACCTGGCGGAAATTGTGCAGGTAGTAGAACGGGTCGTCGACGGAATGAGCGATCACAAATACAGAGTCAGGCGGCTGGAACAAATACTGGTTATACATACAGACTAGCACGCCTGGCAAGTACCGTGGGTCACTCCGTCGCGGTGACCATGTCCCCCGCCTCTGCCTTCACGCTGCCAAGCGGCGCCTGCAGCAGCAGGAAGTAAGCCACCGCCGAGCACAGCGCCACCACCGCACTGATCATGAACGCCGTGGCGAACGAGCCCGAATACTGGATGCTGAAGCCGGTCACGATCGGCGCGACAGAGCCGGCGATATAACCGCCGAAGTTCTGGATCGAACCGAACGAGGCCACGCGCTGGCTGTCGACGATGGTGTTGACGATCATCCAGGCCGTTGCGCTGGCCATGTTGATGCTGAACAGCGCCAGGCACAGCAGGATGATGCAGCCGGTCAGGCCGGTGACGAACGACAGCGGCAAGGTGAACAGTGCTGCCAGCACCAGACCGGTGATGACACTGAACTTGCGGCTGCCCAGCACACTCATGCCACGCTTTACCAGCCAGTCGCAGAAGCGGCCGGCAACGATGGTACCTGCCGCGCCAAAACCGTAGGCCAGCGACACGACCCAGGCGGTCTTGTACAGGTCAAGGCCGTGCTCACGCTCGAAGTAACCCGGCAACCAGGTCAGGTGCAGCCACAGCATGTAGATCACACCCATGAAGCCCAGTACCGCCCCCCAGGTGCTGCGGTGCTTGAACAGGTCGAGCCAGCCGGCAAAGTAGGAAGGCTTCGGCGCATGAACCGAGGCCGCAGGCGCCAGGTGCTCATCCGGCAGCGGTTTGCCTTCGGCGGCCAGCTCGGCCAGGTATCGCGCCTTGCTTTTGTAGAAGCTCAGCCAGCACACCGCCAGTACCACGCCGATCACGCCGGTAATGATGAACATGCCGCGCCAGCCGAAGTTGACCATGAACAGCGTCAGCAACGGCGGTGCCAGGCAGGGGCCAAGACAGGTCGACGACCACACCACGCCGGTTGGTGTGCCGCGTTCGTTGGCATCGAACCACTCCGACAAGGCCTTGGCGGCCGACGGGAACATCGGCGCCTCGCCAATCCCCAGCAATACTCGCAGGCCCATGAAACCGGCAAAACTGCTGACCATGCCGAACGCGGCCTGGGCAACCGACCAGCCCAGCAACGAGGCACCGAGGGCGATCTTGCTGCCCAGGCGGTCGATGATCATGCCCATCGGCAGTTGGGCAAAGGCATAGGCGATGGAAAACGCCGACAACAGGATGCCCATCTGCGAAGGGCTGATCATCATGTCTTTCTGGATGGAGGTGTTGGCGATCGACAGCGCACTACGGTCCAGGTAGTTGACGATGCCGATCAGCAGCAGGAACACGACGGTGATGCGCTGGTACTTCTTCATAGGGTTCATGTGTCGACCTTTATTATTATTGTTGCCGCGCTGTCAGCGCCTTGACGATCCCTCGTTGATGCTGCGCCCCTCCCTGGCGCAGCCTGTCGTTCAGGGCCTGCGTGCAGTGGCTGCAACCTCCAGCAGGCCACGCCGGCCAAGGTTGTCGATCAGCGCGCGCAGGCCAAACGCCCATTGCGGGGCCAGGTCGCTGGTGGTCACGCGGTTGCACAGGGTACCCAGTTGCGGGTTGCTGATGCTCACCACATCGCCCGGCTTGTGGGTAAAGCCGTTACCCGACTGGTCGCGGTCCTGCTTGGGCGCGAACAGGGTGCCAAGGAACAGCACCAGGCCGTCGGGGTATTGATGGTTTTCGTTAAGCGTCTGCTGCACCAGGTCTTGCGGGTCGCGGCTGATCTGGCGCATGGAGCTGCGACCCGACAGCACGAAACCGTCTTCACCTTCGACCCGCAGGTCCACGTCGGCAGCGCGTACGTCGTCCAGCCCGAAGCTTTCGTCAAACAGCCGCAGCAGCGGCCCCAATGCAGTGGAGGCGTTGTTGTCCTTGGCTTTGGACAGCAGCAAGGCACTACGCCCTTCAAAGTCGCGCAGGTTGACGTCGTTGCCGAGCATGGCGCCCTTGATGCTGCCATCGCTGGACACCGCCAGCACCACTTCCGGCTCCGGGTTGTTCCAGCTGGACTTGGGGTGGATGCCGATGTCCGCGCCATGGCCAACCGCCGACAGCGGCTGGGCCTTGGTGAACACTTCGGCATCCGGGCCAATGCCCACTTCCAGGTATTGCGACCACAGGCCCTGCTCCACCAGCACCTTGCGCAGCGCTTCGGCCTGGGCCGAACCCGGCACGATCTGCGACAGGTCGGCGCCAATCCGGCTGGCCAAGGTGTCACGGATAGCATCGGCCTTGGCCGGGTCGCCCTTGGCCTGCTCTTCAACCACACGCTCCAGCAGGCTGGTGGCGAACGTCACACCAGCGGCCTTCACCGCCTGCAGGTCGATGGGTGCCAACAGCCATGGCTGGCGCGGGTCGCGCCGGGCGGGGTCGCTGTTGGCCAGTAACGCCGGTAGCGCGATGAGCGGCTCGGCCAACGGCAAGCCACGCAGGTAAGCGGCCGGGTCGTCCACTTCAAGCAGCGCCGAGACCGTCGCCACATGGGTGCTGATATCGTAGACGGCGCCAGCCTTCACCCGCACCACCGCCGGCCCCTGTTCCGGCAACCAGACGCGCCCTACCCAACTGCCACTGTCGAACACGCTGGCATCACAACTTAGCGGTAGCGGTTGATGGGTGTTCGATCGTTCATCAGTCATCTGTGTACCCTTACTGTGCATTATTGGGAAAATGTCGGCAGTTCCAGCAGCCCGGCCAGGCGGTCGAGGTCGGCCATCAACTGTGGCGACAGGCTCACGCCCTGCGCCAGTGCCTGGCGACGCAGGGCAAGGCCGGCCTGCCCGGGCAGGCGTACCGGGCGTTCGGGATCGAGCGGGCGGCTCGCCAGGATCAGGCGGCCAAGGAAGCTGATTTCGTGGGTGAACGCCTCCAGGCCACCGAAGAAGCGTGGGTCAATGACCACGGCAGTGGCCGAGGCGCCCCACTGGGTGGGTTCGTCCTTGCGTCCATGACCGGCCAGGCCCGAGGTCAGGGCTTCGACCAGCAGCGCCAGGGCGAAGCCTTTGTGACCAAAGGCCTGCCCCCCCAAAGGCAGGATGCTGCCTGGCGGGGTGGTGAAGAAATCACGCGGGTCATCACTCAGTTGCCCGTCGTTGCTCACCAGCACCGGGTGCGGCAGGCGGCTGCCGGCATCGCGGCATTGGCCCACCAACCCGAGGGTGACCGTGGACATGCTGACGTCCAGCAGTATCGGCTCGCCCTGGGTCGGTATACCGGCAGCAATCGGGTTGGGGGTGTATACCGGCTCCACGCCGCCATGGGCGCAGACCAGCGCCACAGAGGGGTCCGACGAGTAGACCATGGCCACCAGGCCTTGGTCGGTATAGGGCTTCAGATAAGCGGCCAAGCAACCTATGTGCGAAGCCCGGCGCACCACGGCGATACCGATGCCCTGCGCCACCGCACCTTTGGCTGCGCAGTCCAGTGCACGGCTGACGCAGTAGGGCCCCAGTACATAATGGCCGTCGAACACGCTGGAAATACCACTGTCCGACACCTGCTCCAGTGCCTGTGCGCGGGCCTTGACCTGCCCGCTGAGCATGCCATCGATGTAACGGCTGACCAGATTCAGGCCATGAGTACGGTGCCCGAGCAGCTCGCCTTCGAGCAGCACCCGGGTGACCACCTGGGCGACTTCGCTATCGGCACCGGCCTTTACGAACAGTTGCTCGACAAAGGCGATGAGCGCTTGCACGTTGTAACGTGTGATTTGAGTCATTACGGTTGCCTCAAAAAAGGGACGGGAGCGGACGATCAGGTCACGGCGCCAATCTGCCAGGGCACGAATTCGTTCTGCCCATAGCCGTGCTGTTCGCTTTTGCTGCGCGCCCCGGAGGCAATGCGCAGCATCTGCTCGAAGATGTAAGCACCCCGCTCCTCGATGCTGGTGGAGCCATCGGCGATGCCACCGCAATTGACGTCCATGTCTTCTTGCTGGTGCTCGAATACCCGGTTGTTGGTGGCCAACTTGATCGACGGCGCCGGGGCACAGCCGTATGCCGAACCTCGACCAGTGGTGAACGCGATCAGGTTGGCACCGCCGGCCACCTGGCCGGTGGCCGAGACCGGGTCGTAGCCGGGGGTGTCCATGAACACCAGGCCTTGTGCGCGCACGGCTTCGGCATACTGATACACATCGACCAGGTTGCTGGAGCCCGCCTTGGCCACCGCACCGAGGGATTTCTCGAGGATGGTGGTCAGCCCGCCTGCCTTGTTACCGGCCGAAGGGTTGTTGTTCAGTTCGGCGTTCATACGTTGGCAGTAGTCTTCCCACCAGCGAATGCGCGCCACCAGTTTCTCCCCCACCTCACGGCTGACCGCGCGGCGCGTCAGCAAGTGCTCGGCGCCGTAGATTTCCGGGGTTTCGGAAAGGATCGCGGTACCACCGGCCGCCACCAAACGGTCAACCGCATTGCCCAGTGCGGGGTTGGCGGTAATCCCCGAGTAGCCATCGGAGCCGCCGCATTGCAAGCCGACGACCAGATGCTGTGCGCTGACCGGTTGGCGCCTCACTTGGTTGGCCTCGGCCAGCAGGCTGCGAACCTGCTCGATGCCCGCCGCGATGGTTTTCGAGGTGCCACCGATGCCCTGGATCGTGAAGGCACGCAACAGTGCGCTGGCCTGCAGGCCCTGGGTTTCCAGCAGGCTTTCGATCTGGTTGGTTTCGCAGCCCAGGCCGATGATCAGTACGGCCGCGAAGTTGGGGTGCACGGCGTACCCGGCCAGGGTTCGGCGCAGTAGGCCAAGGGCTTCGCCGCTGGGGTCCACGGCGCAGCCGGCACCGTGGGTCAGGGCCACCACCCCGTCGATGTTCGGGTAGTCGGCAAGCGCTTCGGGGTGGATGTCGCGGCGGAAATGGTCGGCCACCGCCCGGGCCACCGTTGCCGAGCAGTTCACCGATGTGAGAATGCCGATGTAGTTGCGGGTAGCGACCCGGCCATCGGCGCGCACGATGCCCTGGAACTGCGCTGCACTGCCCGGCTGGCTGCGGGTATCAACACCGAAGGCATAGTCGCGGGCAAAATCACCCATCTGGACGTTGTGCACATGCACATGGTCGCCAGCGTCGATGGCCTGCGATGCAAAACCGATGATCTGGCCATACCGGCGCAGCGGCTGGCCCTGCTCCACACGAACCGTGGCGAGCTTGTGGCCCGAAGGGATAGGCTGGCGCACAGTAATCGCCTCGGCTTCCAGGCGCAGGCCTTGCGGCAGCGGCTGACGGGCGATCAGTACATTGTCCAGCGGGTTTAAGCGGATGACGGCAGGGTCACCGGATTTGGCAATCAGTTGCATGGGACCTCTCAGGGCGGTGCGGCTGACTTCTTGTTATGGCTGTGGCCACTTTAAGAAGCCTTGCGTGGCATTCCCAATGAGATGATCCGATCAAGCGATAACCTGGCGTTATCGCAAGCGGATTTCAGCACCTGATCATCAATCACCTGGGGGGCCATGAGGGCGGCGCCATATGGCCCTCGGGGCTACCTCTGCACGGCCCTGCGACGCTGTGCGCCCTCCAGCAGGATCTCGACAAACGCCCGGGCCGAAGCGCTCAGCGGTTCATCCTTACGGGTGACCACGCCATACTCCAGCGCAGGTACATGCAAGGGGCTGCTCAGCTCCTTGAATTGCCCGCTGGCCAGCTGTGCAGCAACCATCGAGCGCGGCAACATGGCAATCATCGGTGCCGATTGCAGCAGCTGCAGGAACATCGGCATGGAGATAGTCTCGACGCTGTCGGCAGGCGTGGCGATACCGGCCACCCGGAACGCTTGCTCCAGGCGGTTGCGGATCGGCGTGCCCACCGGATACAGCACCCACGGCCAGTCGCCCAGCGCTTCAAGGGGGGGGCTGTCGAGCAGGTTGAGCGGGTGCTCGCTGTTCACCACCAGGCTGAAAGGTTCGGGCTCCAAGGGCTGGAAGTCGAACAGCTGGCTGTAGCGTTCCTCGGTAAAGCGGCCAATCATGATGTCCAGCTTGTTCTGCTCGAGCATGGCCAGCAGGTGATCGCTGGAGTGCTCCACCACCTCAATCGACAGTAACGGGCTGCGCGCCTTGATGGCGGCGATGGCCTGCGGCAGAACCAATGCAGTCGCGGCAAAGATACCGCCAACCCGAATAAAGCCGTGCCCGCCGTTGCGCAAGCGGTTGACCTGGTCGACGAACTGCTGCGACTCGGCCAGCGCACCCTGTGCGTAACGCACTACGTATTCGCCCAGTTCGGTAGGTGGCATGCTGCGCGGCAGGCGCTCGAACAGGGCGAAGCCGAACTGCTCCTCAAGGTCGCGCAGCATCTTGCTCAGGGCCGGCTGGCTAAGGTTCATGCGGGTGGCGGTTGCATGCATGTTGCGCGTGCGCGCCAGGGTGTCGATCAGCACCAGGTGCTTGTAGCGGATCCAATTGCAAAAGCTGGAATGGGTCATGTCCGGCGGCATAGACGCAGGGCCTCATGCAGGGTGAAGGTCATTGCGCCCGCAAGTAGCGCAGCAAAGTATCGAGGGCAACCGAGTGGGGCCGTGAACGCAAGGTGAGTACACCGAGGTTGGCCATGGCCAGCGGCAGCTCCACCGGCAGGATGGCGACCATGCCATAGCGGGCATAATGCTCGGCCACGTCGTTGGGCACCACTGCAATCATTTCAGAGGTTTCAAGCATGGCCGTGGTCGCCAGGATCGAGGCGGTTTCGACGATGTCCAGCGACTGCACCATGCCGCCTGCCTGCAGTGCGCTTTCGACACGGCGGCGCATCGGGCTGCCAATGGGATGCAGGATCCAGGTCAGGCTCACCAGGTCGGCCAACTGCAGCCCGGTGGCGCGGGCCAAGGGGTGGCCTGCGCGGGCAATCACGCGCATCTGCTCACCGCCTTCGAACAGCTCGATGTTCAGCGCCTGGCTGTCGCTCTGCTCCGGCAGGCGCCCCACCACCATGTCGAAGTCACCGCGCAGCAAGGCGGGCAGCAAAGTATCGCTGGTACCCACTTCCAGGGCGATGCGTACCTTGGGGTGGTCGTGCTTGTAAGCCAGTATCGCCTTGGTCAGCACGCCCGGCACCGGCCCCATGACGCTACCCACCCGCACCAGGCCCAAGGCCCCGCGCGCCAGCTCGGCGATTTGCGCCTGGGCATGTTCGAACTCATGCAACGCGTTCTGTGCGTAGCGGATCATCACCTCGCCGTACAGCGTTGCTTGCATGCCCCTTGGCAAACGCTCGAACAAACGTACGCCAAGACGCTCCTCCAGTTGCTGCAGCAACAGGCTGGCCGCCGGTTGCGTGGTGTGCATCGCTGCCGCAGCGCGGCGCAGGTTGCCAAACTCGCCCAATGCATTGAGCAGCGTGATCTGCCGGCTGGAGATTTTCAGTGCGCCGAGGCTGGCAGGCACCTGGGCGTTATCGGGCAGCAAGCGAGACATATCGAATCCGGTATCGCTGGTTAAGATTTGGCGATTATGCCTGTATCGCTCGACAACCTACAGTCAGCGCTCCCAGTGCTTGAACAGAACAAGAGCCGACCATGAGCATTCGTATTACCCACCTCAGCGTACGTGACATCCGCTTCCCCACTTCACTGTCGCTGGATGGCTCAGACGCCATGAACAGCGCCCCCGACTATTCTGCGGCCTATGTGGTGCTGCACACCGATGCCGAGGCCCTCGAAGGCCACGGCCTGACGTTCACCATCGGCCGCGGCAACGAGATATGCGCGGCGGCGGTGCAGTCACTGGCGCCCTTGATCGTCGGCCTCACCCTCGATGAAATCACCGCCGACATGGGCGGCTTCTGGCACCGCTTTACCGTCAGCGACAGCCAACTGCGCTGGCTGGGCCCGGAAAAGGGCGTGATCCACCTGGCCACGGCCGCCATCATCAACGCCGTGTGGGACCTGTGGGCCAAGCACGAAGGCAAGCCCGTGTGGAAACTGCTGGCCGACATGACGCCGGAGCAAGTGGTGCGCTGCCTGGACTTCAGCTATGTCACCGACGTGCTCACCCCCGAAGAAGCCATTGCCCTGCTGCGACGCCAGGCGCCAGGCAAAGCCCAGCGCGAGGCGCAGATGCTGCGTGAGGGCTACCCCGGCTACACCACCGCGCCAGGCTGGTTGGGCTACAGCGAAGAGAAAATGCGCAAACTGGCCCGCGAGGCCGTGGAAGATGGCTGGACCCACATCAAGCAGAAGATCGGTGCCGACCTGGAAGAAGACATCCGCCGCGCCAGTATCCTGCGCGACGAAATCGGCTGGGAGCGCACCCTGATGATGGATGCCAACCAAGTGTGGGGGGTCGAGGAGTCGATCACCAACATGCGCCGCCTGGCCGCCTTCGAACCCCTGTGGATCGAAGAGCCGACCAGCCCGGACGACATTCTCGGCCACGCCACCATTCGCCAGCGCATCGCGCCCATTGGCGTGGCTACCGGTGAACATTGCCACAACCGTGTCATGTTCAAGCAAATGTTCCAGGCCGGTGCGCTGGACTTCTGCCAGCTGGACGCTGCCCGCCTGGGCGGCCTGAACGAGGTGCTGATCGTGCTGCTGATGGCGGCCAAGTACAACGTACCGGTGTGCCCGCACGGTGGTGGCGTCGGGCTGTGCGAATATGTGCAGAACATCGCCCTGTTCGACTACATCGCAGTGTCTGCCTCGCTGCACAACCGGGTGCTGGAGTACGTCGACCACCTGCACGAGCACTTCATCGACCCGGTGGTGATCCGCCGCGGGCGCTACATGCCGCCACAACGCCCGGGCTACAGCATCGAAATGCACGCCGAAACCCTGGAGCGCTACCAGTACCCCAACGGCGCCGTGTGGCTCGACATCAACCGCTCCTGACTCACAGACCTTGGCGTGTCGCGGTTACGCGACACGTCACCAGCACATTTCACGGGGAAAAAAAACAATGACAACCCTCACCCGTGCAGCGGCTTCGGCCCCTGCCGCCACCACAGAGCAGCGCCTGAACGGCCTGCTGTTGCGCAAATTGATGCCACTGCTCATCGTCGTCTATGTGATGAGCTTTCTTGACCGCACCAACATCGCCCTGGCGAAAGCCAGCATGGGCATCGACCTGGGCCTGTCGGCAGCGGCGTACGGCCTGGGTGCCGGCCTGTTCTTCCTTACCTATGCGCTGGCCGAAGTGCCCAGCAACCTGATCATGCATCGGGTGGGCGCGCGCTTCTGGATCACCCGCATCATGATTACGTGGGGTCTGCTTTCGGCGGGCATGGCCTTCGTCCAGGGTGAAACCTCGTTCTACATCATGCGCCTGTTGCTGGGCGTGGCCGAAGCGGGCCTGTTCCCGGGTGTCATGTTGTACCTGACCTACTGGTTCGACCGGGAACAGCGCGCCCGTGCGACGGGGTATTTCCTGCTGGGCGTGTGCCTGGCCAATATCCTCAGCGGGCCACTGGGCGGTGCCCTGCTGGAAATGGACGGCGTACTTGGCTGGCATGGCTGGCAATGGCTGTTCGTACTCGAGGGCCTGCCCGCCGTGGCCTTGGCCTTCGTGGTGTGGAAGAAGCTACCGGACGGCCCCGCATCGGCGCCTTGGTTGTCGGCTGCCGATGCCAAGGATATCGAACGCCGCCTGGCTGCGGAGCGGGCTGGTGCGCCACAGCAAAGCAAGTTGGGACAGATGTTCCGCGACCGGCAGATCTGGCTGGCGATCGTGGTGTACTTCGTGCACCAGATCACCATCTACACGGTGATTTTCTTCTTGCCGGGTATTATCGGCACATACGCTGCGCTTTCGCCTTTCCAGGTTGGCCTGCTGACCGCGGTGCCATGGGTTGCCGCCGCCATCGGTGCCGCCACCTTCCCACGGCTGGCCACCTCACCACGCCGCTGCCGCACCTTGCTGTTCTTCGGCCTGCTGACCATGGCGGCCGGGCTGCTGCTGGCCTCGCTGGCCAACTCGTTCCTTGGCCTGATCGGGTTCTCCCTGACGGCGCTGATGCTGTTCGTGGTGCAATCGATCATCTTCGTCTTCCCCTCGAGCCGCCTGAGCGGCAATGCGCTGGCGGCCGGCCTGGCCTTCGTTACCACCTGCGGTCTGTTTGGCGGCTTCGTCGGGCCTTCGGTGATGGGGCTCATCGAGCAGACCACCGGCAGCACCCGCAATGGTTTGTGGGTCATTGCTGCGTTGCTGGTAGTGGCGGCACTGGTCAGCACCCGCCTGCGCCAAGGGCAGGAAAAACACTGAGCAACACGCACGCTTGCACCGCCTCCAAGCGCAGCCCTGTGCTGCCCTTGCAGGCACTTCGATTTCAATGTGAGAAGCGGGCACGGCGCCGACAGCCTTGCTCCAGCGCTTGCGCCAAACGCTCCACCGCTTGGTGCAGGTCGTCCGGCAGCCCGCCCGACCACATCAACGCCAAGTATTGCGGGTAACGCCCCTGCAGGCAGAACTGCGCGCCCGGTAGCGCATGCAACGCTGAACCTGCCAAGGCTGCGGCAACACGCTCCCATACCAGCGGCTGGCGAAAGCATACCCACAGCATGTGCCCACCTTGCGGCATCTCAAACCTCACCTGTTGGCCAAATTGCAGCTCAAGCACATGCGCCAGGCCGTGAGTGCGCCTTTGCAGGTCTGTGCGCAGGTGTACCAGTTGTACGTCCATTTCCCCCTTGCCGAGCATATGCGCAAGCGCCTGCAGACGCAGTGGCGCAAGCCGAAACGCACGTTCGGCGAACGCCTTGGCCAGCACGGCGTCTTTGCTCAACACATAGGCATACGGTGCTTCGGCCCCTACCGCAGGCTCGAACGTGCCCATCACCAGCAGCCAGCGCGGGTCGACCCAGTCGCGCAGGCGCTTTTTGGGTGGCCCGTTGTAACAGAGCTCACTGTCCAGGTCGTTTTCCAGCAGCCAAACAGGGTGTTGGCCTAGCAACAGGCCAAGCTGTTGCTGATAGTACGGTGAAACCAGCCGCCCTTGCGGCATGCCCAGGCACGATGGCATGACCAGCATCTTTACAGGCTCGCTCCCCAGCAGCGTGGCCAAGTTGTGCAGGTCCGGATTACCACGGGCATCCGGTGGTACCTCTAGCACACGCATGCCTGCACGCGTCAGGGCGCGCAGCACTTGCCGGCAACAGGGTGAATGCACCAGCACGGTACCGCCCTGCAAGGCCAGCGCCGCCAGCAGCGTCTCCAGCAACGCCGGCACATCAGGTGCCAGTTGCACGTCATCGCGACACCAGTACTGGCTGGAAGAACGGGTATAGCGCTCTGCCAATGCACTGCGCAGGCGGGTGCTGCCAAGTGCCCCCCAAGGCTCGACGCTGCGGTCCCGCTGGCGGGCGAAACGCCGTTCGTGGCCAAACAGGGCACGTTCCAGCAGCGGTTGCACGGGGGGGGGGCAGGCAGGGCGTGATCACCGCTTGCACTGTGCCGGCAAGTTGTACGTAATAACCCGACCTCGGCAAGCAGCGTACACGGCCCTCCTCTTCCAGCAGGCTGTAGGCACTCTGCACGGTTGCCAACGACACCCGCAGCCGTCGCGACAGTGTGCGCAGTGACGGCAAGCGGCATGGACCACCGCTTGCCGCCTGGTCGATCAAGGCTTCCAGGTAGCGATATACCTGGCGATACGCGAACTCGCCGGGGGCCACTCGCCCCATCAGGACAACCCCACAAAACCGCGCCTCAGCCCCGACGCCTGCCGAGGCATCAACCTCAAGTGCACGTCGCGGCGGGCCAGATTGTTCAGCAGGCGCCAGGCGGTCAGCGGCAACTGCCCGCTATAAATCGCCCGCAACTGCACCAGCGGCAGGCCACTGGTGTTCACCAGCCAGGCTTTCACCGCATCTGGGCAGGGTTTGCCCTGCAACGCCCGGTGAAGATACGGCAACGCCACCAACATGTCGGCATGCCGGCATTGCAGGAAACGTTCAAGGTTCTTCCCTTGCCGGGCAAAAGGGCTGAAGAGCAAGCACACCAGCTGCGTCTGATTGATGCCGTAGATTTTGCCGAGTTGCGACTGATGCATTTCGTGTTGCTTGCTACCGCCCGACTGCCCGGCCAGGCGCAACGCGGGGCGGCTGGACTGGGGATCCAGGCTGCGTGCACGCAGTTCATGCAACTGTACTGCGGCTTGCGGATCGACGAATGCCGACAGTGGCCAGGCATTCGGGGCGTTCTCGATGCTAAAAGCCAGCATGCTATCAAGCGGCTGTGCTTCGACCACGTACGGTAGCAGGTCATCAAGGGCAATCAGCCGCACCATGTCCCTTTCCGTTGCGTCGCCCAATGCCGGCTGGCTAGTGGGGGCGCCCCCGACAAGCCCGTGCAACCGGCCCAGACCTTGGGCCAGCACCGCCAGGCACTGGTGCATCGCATACGGGCCGCGCTCACCGGACAGGCGCAGGCTACGCCGGGCCCATGCCAGGTATCGGCGCCGCTGGGCACCGGGTATGGCGGTGACCAATGCATCGGCAGGTGCCTGTGCCTGCAAGGCAAAACCTATAGCCCCCGCCAACTCCAGGTGCAGACGGCTACCCAGCAAGGCTTCAGGCCTGGCGTCGACCAAGTGGCCGAACATCAACAAGGCGTCTTTCGCCAGTGCCCAACGCTCGGGCCTGGCCGAGGGCTGGCGGCGAAACGGTACCACTGCGCCACCCTCGATCATCTGCAGCTGCACCCGCAGGTCATCCTGCATGAACAGTGCGCTGAAGCTGCGCTCATGCGCGTCCAGCCTGGCGCTGTCCGCAACCGGTAGACTGACCACCAGCACCCGCAGCTGGAAGGTTACCGGCGCACGCAGGGCGATACTCAATTGTGCGGCACGCAGCATCGCCAACAGCCTGGCACTGTTGCGATCGCCGCCCTGCAACACCTGCAAGCGGAAGGTCCCGATGTACTCGAGCCCGCCTGCCGCAACCAGCAGCCGTTGTATCAGCAACTGCAGAGAAGCACGCTGCGACTGTGACATGTGGCTCAGCAAGCGTTCAAGCACTTGTTCGTAGACGTAATGCATTGCCTGGTCGTGAATAGCTGTCACGAAATCACCTCACCCACTTCATTCAGCCGACACATGCCGAGCCCACTGTATTGAGCTTGAACCTGTGCCAAAACTACCCAGAAGAAATTTCCTACAATCAAATGGAAGTAATGACGTAACCCTTCACTGTCGCCAAGCCATCGAGAAAAGCCCTCCGCCACGATGCTCTATCGCTAACGCACATTGCCTTGGCCTGGGCATAGCCATGCTCATTTCACGCTCCTTGCGCAAACTACTACCGGGCCATTATCGAGGGATGCAGAGCGAATTGAAGATACAGATAGCGGTAAAAAAACCATTCACCAGAAGTACGGGTGCACATTGAAGCGCATGGCGAATGCGTTCAAGCCAGATTATTTGGCGAAATATTTACGACACTTAAAAACCAATCCACTTAGATGTAGTACTTGTCACATTCAATTGTAGGAACGTTCCTATTTTTAATATTTCAACCCCACCCCGCAGACAAAAAAACCCGGGACTCGCCCGGGTTTTCCAGTAACGCATGCAACCGTCAGTGTTGTGCCATGTCCAGCACCACCCGCCCGCCGCACGGGCATTGGTCCATGTAGCGATGCGCCTCTACCACCTGCTCGAACGGGTACACCTTGATGATCTGCGGTGTCAGCAACTGGTCGGCGGTGAACTGGTTGATGTCGCGCAAGGCGCGCTGCAAGGCCACTTGGTCCTGGCTGATGCCAAGTTCTGGCTTGCCGGTGAAGTTGCCAATGCAATGCACATAGAACTGGATGTTCTTCTGGAAAGCCGCGCACGCCGGGAACGGCGTCTGATTGCCGCCTTGCAGGCCATACAGCACCAGGCTGCCACGCGGTGCCAGCACGTCGCCCAGCAGCGACATCTGCGGGCCGCCCATGCCATCGAGAACCATGTCCACGCCGCGGCCATCGGTATACTTGCCAACCTGCAGCAGCAAGTCCTGCTCTTCGGTGACAATCACTTTGTCGGCGCCCAGGCCCAGCAGGTACTCACGCTGATCCGCTTCCTTGGTGGCCGCAAACACTTTCAGCCCCAATGCCTTGCCCAGCTGCACGAAGGCAGGGCCGGCGCAATGGCTGGCATCGGTGACCAGCGCAGTCTGCCCGGCCTTGGCCCGCGCCAGGTCGACGTAGGCGAAATAGGCGATCAACAGCGGCGTATAATGCACGCTGGCCTCGATCGGGGTCAGTACATCCGGATAGCGGGTAATGGCTGAGCGCGGCAGCACGATGACATCACCATACACCGGGTGGTCGTTGGCACTGGTAGCCGGGAAGCTGGCAACCCGATCACCGACGGCAATGTCTTCGACCCCTTCACCGACCGCCGTCACCACCCCGGCCATTTCGTGGCCGATCCCCGCAGGCAGGCGTGCCTGGGACGGCGCCAGGTTCTGGCGCCAAAGCACGTCATACCAGCTGACGCCAACCGCCTGGACGCGGATCTGAACCTCGTCGGCAGCGGGTGACGGTTCGGCCTGCTCCTCGCAACGGAGCACATCGGCAGCGCCGAACTTGTGGAAACGGATCATGCGGGACATCGCATACCTCGCCTTTGTGAACCTCTAATTACCACTGACTCTATCCGGGCTTTACCGGTTAGACCATCAGCGGTCATTAATAGTCGACATGCTTGTCATCGATTGGGCACCTCACTTTCCCTGCAATTGGTCCCCCTAAACCCGTGCAGGGTAACAGCCTTTGGCCTTAAGATTCATCCCTGCCCCACTTTAGGCGAAGCGCACCGATGAATCGAAACGACCTGCGTCGCGTAGACCTCAACCTGCTGATCGTGTTCGAAACGCTGATGCACGAGCGCAGCGTGACCCGTGCCGCGGAAAAACTGTTCCTCGGCCAACCGGCCATCAGCGCGGCCCTGTCGCGCCTGCGCAACCTGTTCGACGACCCGCTGTTCGTACGCACCGGCCGCAGCATGGAGCCCTCGGCACGGGCCCACGAGATCTTCGCCCTGCTGTCGCCGGCGCTGGACTCCATTTCCACGGCGGTGAGCCGCGCGGCCGAGTTCGACCCCGCCACCAGCAATGCCGTCTTCCGCATCGGCCTGTCGGACGACGCCGAGTTCGCCCTGCTGCCACAGTTGCTCAAGCGCATTCGCGCAGAAGCGCCTGGTATCGTGCTGGTGGTGCGGCGGGTCAATTACCTGCTGATGCCGACGTTGCTGGCTTCGGGCGAGATTTCGGTGGGCGTCAGCTACACCAGCGAACTGCCGGCCAACGCCAAGCGCAAAGTACTGCGCCGCAGCATGCCGAAACTGCTGCGGGCCGACAGCGTGCCCGGCAGCATCACCCTGGACGACTTCTGTGCGCGCCCGCATGCACTGGTGTCGTTTGCCGGGGACCTTTCAGGGTTTATCGACGAAGCGCTGGAAGAGATTGGTTGCAAGCGCCATGTGGTGCTGGCGGTGCCGCAGTTCAACGGGCTGGGAAGCTTGCTGGCAGGCACGGATATCGTGGCGACGGTGCCGGACTACACGGCCGATGCACTGACGGCGGCGGGTGGTTTGCGTGCCGAGGACTTGCCGATACCCGTGCGCAGTTTCGAGCTGCACATGGCTTGGCGTGGAGCGCAGGATAACGACCCGGCGGAGCGGTGGTTACGGTCGAGGATCCAGATGTTCTTCGGCGACCCTGACAGTCTTTAGGGGCTTCGCGCATGCTTGTTAGCTGATCATTTCTGCGTTTTTCTAGCCTCGAAGAGCCATTTACTTCCAGCTAATTGCTACATTTGGGGCAAATTTGAGGGCATGCTTTGGATGGTTTGAAAAGGGTGCCCCCAGCTTGAGGCTCAACAATCATCTTCTCGAAAAATCACCTGCGACAGTTCCCTATCGCCGTTGAATGCTATTGGATCGTCGAGTGATCACGGCCCACAGCCATCAATGGATTTGTCCGTAAGCTTGCTCTTCACAAAGCCCTGCCGCTAACCTTCACCTGACAACAAAACGACGCGTCAATCGACGTGGTTACGCGCTAACTCCACTTGGCTCTCCCCCCCGGTGTCAGGATAGCCATTGAGCGAACTTCATGTATGTGACTAATCAGAACGGCAAGAACTGGCAAAGGTGACCAGCCAGTCCCGAGACGCGGGACTATTGCCCATCCTGAAAAATATATCGTGCTGTCTGCGTGGCAGCTTTTTCGCACAGTGCTTGACCGCAGATCGCATGGCAGCATCCGCCCCATGAACTCGATCGGCCAGTAGTCAAATCCAACCAAAACAAAGTTTCAAATAACAAAGTAAAGCACAACACTTTAGAAAGACAAATCACACCCTACCAAAAACTTGCGATAAGTACAGACAGATCCCGCCACAGCATAAAAACTTGATTACTAAGCAGACTAAAACAGTGAATTAACTGGCAGCACATTTACACAGCACGCAGGAAGCTTAGAATTAACCCTACCGAGACCAAGCAGTAGCAGTAACTTCTGATCCGGTAGAAAAAATCATGTTCCTCAGCGTGGAAATGTAAAAGTGAAATACCTGTTCGCAATAATCGCCTTTGCCGTTGCCAGCCATTCATTCGCCGCACAAACCAGTGATGAGTCCAGCCAACACACATCAAGCAATGTCGAGAGCTATCATTACGGAATGGCGATGGACATCGCCCATGTCATTTCGATAACCAGCAACGATGAGAGTGGATGCGGTGTGGTGCCTGCCAGCATCACTTATGTTGACCACCAGGGTGTAACCCATACCATCGACTACCTCAAAGTTTCCAACCTGAGCCAGTGTGACAATGGTTAATCTAATGGCCTGGAGCGAGCCTGCCACTCGCTCCGGCTTGCAATGCCGCCTCATCACCCTGTAGCCGTGTTGGAAGTTGCGCCTTCAAGAATTCGACCCAGGTTCTGACCTTGGCATCCAGAAAGTGCCGTGAAGGATAAATCACCGAAATACTTCTCTGATTGGCCTTTACCGTGGGCAACACCCTGATCAAGTCACCTCTGGCGATTGAATTCGCAGCCACATAGCTGGGTATGAGACAAACACCCATGTTTTCCTTTGCCGCTTGAGCGATTGACCCAGCCACGTTGACCGTGAACGTTTGTCTGGGAGAAATCACTTCATCCATGTCATACCCATCAATTTCCCAACCCTTCGGAAAACTGGGGTCATGAAGCCTGAGGCAGGTATGGTCTTTCAATTGATCAATTTCCTCCGGTAACCCATGTTCCTGGATATAAGCCGGGCCTGCGCAAAAAACGCTGTAGGTCTCTCCCAGTTCTCTGGCAATGAAACTGGAATCAGAAACCCGGCTGTCCGCCGAAATGACTAGATCATAGCCTTCGGCAAGCAAGTCCGGAGAGGCTTGCGACAGGTTGAGTTCAAAGTCTACATTGGGCTGCAGCTGAGAATACTTGGCGATCAACGGAATAATATGATAATGGCCGATGCCGTTCGGCGAGTGCATGCGCAATTTGCCAAAGGCTTCCAGATGCGCCCCCGCCGCTTCAAGCTCCGCAAGTTTCAGGTCCTCCAGCAGCACTTTGCAGCGTTCAAGATAACGGTAGCCGGCTTCAGTTAACGCCACCTTTCGTGTCGTTCTGTTTATCAGTTTTGCCCGCAGATGAACTTCAAGATCCGAAATGCTTCGCGAGACATGTGGGGTCGAGTACCCCAACGACTCCGCGGCGGCGGTGAAGCTGCTGAACTCCGCTACCCGAACAAAAATATGCATGGCATGTACAATATCCATTTCCTGATCCTGATCAAGGTTCTACAAGCGCGAACGCCAACTAAAATCGACGTCAACTTTCCCGACGCATCACGCGAAGGCCTGCGCCAGATGTTCAATGACAAAGCGGATACGCGCAGTGTGTCTGAGGTCCTTGTGGGTGACCATCCAGACGTCATAAGACTTGGCTCTTACCCGATCGGGCCACACTCTTTGAAGCCCGTCACGGATTCCCATTTCAATCGGGATTTCTCCGATGCCCAGGCCTTCCTTTATCGAACGCCGCACCATCATGCTGGTATTGGCGGCCACCACTACCCGGCCTTGCTTAATGCTTTCATCGACCAGCCTGGGGTGGCCCCGGTCTCTCCAGTAAGGCTCATACATGACCAGGTCGTGCCCCTCAAACCCTGTGCCAGGCTCCGGCTCGCCATGTTTCTCTATGTATTGCGCAGATGCGAACAACCCCATCGGCCACTCGGCCAGCTTTCGCAGTATCAAATCAGGGTTCTCCGGACGCTGATTTCGCAGTGCGATATCAGTCTCTCGCTTTGACAAATTCACAATTTCCGATGTGCTGTTCAAGACAACACGTATGTCGGAGTGCGTAATGTGCAACTGCTTCAATGCCGGTATTAC
>NZ_JBICKA010000046.1:0-48694 GCF_043103635.1 Pseudomonas sp. yb_9
CCTTGTGTCTCAAGTCGCCCTCAGCGCTGCCGTTATACTGGCAACCACGGGCGCTCGGCATTATTACATGCGCCGCCGCGCTGCCAAGAGGCCGGGTTCGACAGGTTGTATACAATCATGACTGAAATCAATAGTCTCGCTGCACAAACCGCGGTCAACACCCAAGCCATGAAGGCGGGCATGACCGGCGAACTGCTGCGCCTGACGCAACCGCAGCCTGGCTTGATGGCCCCTGGCGAGACCGCACAGGCCGAAGTGGTTGCGATGCGCCAGGTGGGCAGCGACTTTCAGCTGGTGCTACGGCTGATGCAGGCCAACGGCCTTCAAACCCAACTGCAAGCCAGTGCCAGCCAGCCCCTGCCTCAAGGCAGCCAGGTCACCGTCAGCCAGACCGAAAGCAATCATCTGGCGATCATGCTGCAGCAGGCCAGCGCCAGCCAGGTCGCTACCCTCACCCGCCTGGACACCAGCAAGGTGCCCGTCGGCACCCTGCTGCAAGGCAAGGTCATGACCAGCCAGCTACTGCCCCAGGCCGCTGGCCAGCCTGCGGCCTACCGGGCCCTGATCAGCCTGCTCAACAGCGCCCAGGCCGGCGCCACCCTGACGGTGGACAGCCCACGCCCACTGGCTATCGGCAGCCTGCTCAGCGCGCGGGTGGAGGGTGACCAGTCACTGCGTTTCGTGCCACTCAGCGGCAGGCAGGACCAGCTCAACATCGCCCAGCAGCTGCTAACCCAGCAAAACCGCCAAGCCTCGTTGCCCGGCCTGCTCAACGCCCTGCAACAGATGACCCGAGACCCTGGCATCGATGGCGACCTGCGCGCCAGCGCCGAACGCCTGTTGGTCAGCCTGCCAGATGCGCGCCAGCTGGGCGATGCGAAAGCGGTTGCCCAGGCCTTGAACAACAGTGGCGCTTTCCTTGAAGCGAAACTGCTGGGTGGCTTTCCTGCCAGCGTCGCCACCGATCTGAAAGCGCATTTGTTGCGGCTGGTCGCCCAGGCTTCAACTACGCCGCCCGGCACGTCCAACCTTGCACCCGCCAGCCTGGCCGTGACCATGCCGGCACTGGCCCGCAGTGCGCTGGGCATGCTCGAACGGGTCAGCCCCAGGCCGCAGCCGGGCGCGTTCCCGCTACCCTCGCGCCTGCTCGAGGCCCTGGAAGACGAAGGCAACCTGCAACAACTGCTGCGCCTTGCCGCTGCGGCAATTTCGCGCCTGCAAAGCCATGCCATGAGCAGCCTGCAACAGACCGGAACGCTGGAAAACGGCAACCTGCAGACCACCTGGCAAACCGAAGTGCCGATCCGCCACGGTCAGGAATTCATCCCATTGCAGGTCAAACTGCAGCGTGAAGAAACGCCGCAGCAGCAAGCCGACCGCCAGCATGAAGCACAAGACCCGCTGCAGGCCCTGTGGCGCATCGAGCTGGCCTTCGACCTGTCGCCACTCGGCCCCGTTCAGGTACAGGCGCAACTGAGCCAAGGCCGCCTGAGCGGGCAACTGTGGGCAGAGCGTGAGCAAACCGCCAGGCTGATCGACACCCAGCTCGGCGCCCTGCGCGAGCGCCTGCTGGCACGTGGCCTGGCCGTCGGTGACCTGGAGTGCCACCCTGGCACGCCGCCACAAGGCCCGCGCACGCGGGTAGAACAACGTTGGGTGGATGAAAACGCATGAGCCAGAAGCACACACGCCAGGCCATTGCCCTGAGCTACGACGGCCAGCAGGCCCCCACCCTCAGCGCCAAGGGTGACGATGCCTTGGCCGAAGCTATCCTGGCCCTGGCCCGCGAACACGAGGTGCCAATCTACGAAAATGCCGAGCTGGTGCGCCTGCTGGCGCGCCTGGAGCTGGGCGAGCAGATCCCGGAAGCGTTGTACCTGACCATCGCCGAAATCATCGCGTTTGCCTGGCAACTGCGCGGCAAAGTCCCGTATGGCTTCGATGATTCACCGATAGACGAACGTGACGTGACAGAGGTGCTTGCGCGCCTGCCTGGCCCGACAGGCTGAGCCTCAGGGCCAGCACTATTTACCACTCCCCTGCCAACCAGCCGGTCGATGCTGTGGTTTTCCCAACCCACGGAGACCGACATGGCCACCACGCACATCAATGCAGCTGGCGTGCAGTTCGTACGCAACCACCTCGCCACCCTTCCCCGCCCCGACCGCGAGGCCAAGCGCGCCATTGCTGCCTGGCTTGCCACCCAAGGGGTACACCAGGACCCAGACCTGATCGATGTCGTCACACTGCATGTTCACCCTGATGGCATCGCCAGTTACCAGGCCAAAGTCGTACAGCGGGTCAGCCTCAGCCAAGCGGTGCTGATGAACTGGCAAGGCGAATCCAACAACGACTTCTTCGGCGGGCTGTTCAGGCAACCCTGGGCCGGCACGTTGCCGGACGATGGCCCAATCACGCTGGTCGACCACTTCCCCCCACAGCCCATTTACGACAACGGCGCCTGGTACGAGGTGTTCAATGGCCTGTTCAAGCACAGCACACCCGCCCGTTACGATCATTCCACACTGCTCGACATCCGCGCCGAAGCCTTGCAAAGCCACATAGAAGCGCTGGACTTTCACACCCTCTACAAGGCGACACTCGATACCTACTGGCGCGAGCAACTTGCTGACTATCGCTTGAGCTGCAAACTCAACTTCATCGCTGCCTGCAACAAACAGGTCGCAGAAGGCAGCCTGAGTGATGCCGCTCGCATGCTGGCCTGGCGCGCGGCCGAACTGATTCCTCAGGGCAAGGGGCTGCGCCTTAGCACGCTGAGCATCTACGGCTATGCCTCCACCGACTTGCTTTACATCAACGACGCCGGCAGTGGCTTAACCCTGCTCTACGCCCCCGGCAACAGTTCACCGCTACTGGAGTTCGCCAGCGAAGACCTGTTGAAAGACTGGGTTGGCCAACAGTGCAAAGGCGCCGACACGCGCCAGGCACTCAAGCAACACTTTCGCCTGGCCGACGGCCCACAGGGCATCGACTTCAGCGGCCTGGACACCGCCCTGGAAGGCCTGGGCGTTTACCCGCACAACCACCGCTTGCCACCGGAGCATGGCTTTTTCAACAACGACGGTACATGGCCGCCGCGCACCTACGTCAATTACCGCCCCGGCAAGTACAACCCACGCATTAACGGTGATCTGTTCCAGGCCATGGCCGAGCGAATGCGCCAACGCTGCTACGACGATGCCGACTTTCTGATCACCAGCGATGCGCAGGTAACCAAGGCACGCTGGCGTGGCTACCTGGTAACCTCGCTCAACCTGCTGGCGCCCCTGGCCCTCGTGGTTCCGGAACTCGTACCCCTGCTGGCTATCGGCGGTGTAGCACAGTTTGGCTTGGGGCTCGATCAGGCAATCAACGGCAAAAGCCTTGAAGACAAGGACGCCGGCGTGAGCAACATCGTTTTCGGCCTGCTCAATGCCACGCCCTTGGTCACCCTGCCAGCGACCCGCCCGCGTATGCTCTTCCCGGGCAAAAGTCCGCGCTTCGTCATGCCCACGCGACTGAATGATCAATGGGGCTACCCACTGAGCCCCAATAGTCCACCCCGGTTACCTGAAGAATCAATAGCAGACTACTTTTCACCCCCCAAACCCTCAATCCCGACCACGCGAATCATCAGAGGCTCGTTGGATCGCGCAACGGGCACCCATCCGCTGCTGGCGATCAACGAAGGAAAAGAAGTCAAAGTACTGTATGACACTGAACACGATGCGTTCATCCTGAAGTCGGATGCCAACGAGGTATTACCAACCTATTATCAAGTCACTGACAACCATCGCGGCTTGACTGCAATTGACCTGACCAACCGCCCAGTGACAAATCAGATGCGCATGGACACGTTGCGCGCATTGGGTGTGGACATAGAACTGCCCATCACTATCCCCACGGTGAACAGCGCCGAAGTACGGCCAATTCCCAAGCAAATCCTCAGCATCTGGGTCGGCGACAAAAGCATCCCCGACGAGCTGGTGGAGACCGTTGCCAAAAACGCAAAACGCCTGGAGCACACCCGTTTCTCTTACCGTCTGTACCTGTCGAAGGCCAACCCGAAAGTATTCAAGAGCAACTACGCAAGGCTGACCGGAAAAGCCCCTCGGCTGCAGGTGCTCACACTGGAGGACCAACCCTTCTTTGATAACTTCAGGGCAACCAGGCACTTTCAACAATATGAACAGGCACTTGATGCACCGGGGGCAAACTTCGCCTCAGCATGCGACATACTCCGCTACCCACTCCTTCGATCAGAGGGTGGCGTCTACATGGACATCGACGACACCTTGCGCACCTTGGGTGACAATCCACAGGCCTATGCGGTGATCGACTCAACCCCCTTGGCCACTACGCCTGACGGCCTTGTACTGGGTGGTCCGGTGAACAATGAACTGCTGGGCATGCATTGCGCATACAACACCAACATGATCGGCAGCCATGCGGGCAACCCGACCCTGAGCCGGATTTCTGAAGCGATGCACCAGCGCTTTCTCGACAACCTGGCGTTCTACAACACCCGGCCTCTACGCGGCAGTGCCGGGTTCGAGGCGTATGCCCAGGCGTTGAGCAACATGACCGGACCTGGCGTGTTCACTGATGTGGTTGACCAGCAACTGCCCAGGCTGCGTATTCTGCGACAGATCAGCAAGCTGGAATCAACGCCTCTTAATGATCCTGGCTTCGTCACAGGAGACTTGACCTTCCCCCTTTTCAACGCGAGACACAGCGATCAGGCGCTGAGTTACGTCGTGGAGATCGGCAACTACCACTCGTGGAGCAAAGCCTGACACCTGCTGGGCGACTTACGTCGCCCGCTTGGCTGAGCCATAAAGCCAGCACTATCTACCGCCCCCCTGCCGATCAATCAGTCGATGCTGCGGTTTTCCCAACCCACGGAGACCGACATGGCCACCACGCACATCAATGCAGCTGGCGTGCAGTTCGTACGCAACCACCTCGCCACTCTTCCCCGCCCCGACCGCGAGGCCAGGCGCGCCATTGCTGCCTGGCTTGCCACCCAAGGGGTACACCAGGACCCAGACCTGATCGATGTCGTCACGCTGCATGTTCACCCTGATGGCATCGCCAGTTACCAGGCCAAAGTCGTACAGCGGGTCAGCCTCACCCAAGCGGTGCTGATGAACTGGCAAGGCGAATCCAACAACGACTTTTTCGGCGGGCTGTTCAGGCAACCCTGGGCCGGCACGTTGCCGGACGATGGCCCGATCACGCTGGTCGACCACTTCCCCCCACAGCCCATTTACGACAACGGCGCCTGGTACGAGGTGTTCAATGGCCTGTTCAGGCGTACCACACCCGCCCGTTACGATCACTCGACGCTGCTCGACCTCCGCGCCGAAACCTTGCAACGCCATATAGAGGCAATGGACTTCCACTCAGGTTACAAGGCATCACTCGACACTTACTGGCATCAACACCTTTCAGACTACCGGCTGTGCTGCAAACTCAACTTCATCGCTGCCTGCAACAAACAGGTCGCAGAAGGCAGCCTGAGCGACGCCGCACGTAAGCTGGCCTGGCGGGCAGCCGACCTGATCCCGCGTGGCAAGGGTTTACGCCTGAGCACGCTGAGCATCTACGGCTATGCAGCCACTGACCTGCTGTACATCAACGACACCAAGACCGACCTGACCCTGCTCTACGCCCCCGGCAACAGTTCACCGCTACTGGAGTTCGCCAGCGAAGACCTGTTGAAAGACTGGGTTGGCCAACAGTGCAAAGGCGCCGACACGCGTCAGGCACTCAAGCAACACTTTCGCCTGGCCGACGGCCCACAGGGCATCGACTTCAGCGGCCTGGACACCGCCCTGGAAGGCCTGGGCGTTTACCCGCACAACCACCGCTTGCCACCGGAGCATGGCTTTTTCAACAACGACGGTACATGGCCGCCGCGCACCTACGTCAATTACCGCCCCGGCAAGTACAACCCACGCATTAGCGGTGATCTGTTCCAGGTCATGGCCGAGCGAATGCGCCAACGCTGCTATGACGATGCCGATTTCCTCATTACCAGCAATGCGCAAATAACAAAATCCAGATGGGCCAGCTACCTGAACAGCACCCTCACGCTTGTGGCACCGCTGACATTCGTGGTGCCGGGCCTAGCCCCACTGCTTGCGCTGGGCGGTATAGCGCAGCTTGCGCTTGGCCTTGACCAGGCCATCAACGGGAAAACCTTGAGCGAAAAACAGCAAGGGCTGGGCGATATCGCTTACGGTCTTTTGAATGCAACCCCATTGGCCGCTGAGGCCGTGATCAAAAGCACTGCGCTGTTTCGCTATCAGGAAGACGGCTTCGTTCTCCCGCGCAAAATCAATGATCAATGGGGATACCCCCTGAGTCCCGTAAGCCCGCCCCATCTGCCGGAGGTGGAGGTAGCGCCCTATTTTCACCGCCCGGCGCGCATAGCGCCCCTGCCGGACGCTGATGCCGTCGTTGCCAACTCGGTAAGGCGCTTTCCTCGGTACAACGGCGATGTGGACCAACTGATCGGCTACTACGAAGAAGTGCCCGACTACGCAGAAGTGCTCGACCTGGTCTACGACATGGAAGCCGATCTGTTCATCACCGAGGAAGGCACCAATGAGGTAGAACCGGTTTACTATGAAGCCGAGCCCGAAACCGGTAACTTGCGCATCGTCAACCCCGAAGGGCGCCAGGTAACAAACCAGATGCGCATGTCATCCCTGCGAGCGCTGGGTATCGATGTGCAGCTTCCCGTACATTTACCAGCGCCCGTCCCGCCAGGTGCTCACCCGATCCCCAAGCTGATTTCATCGCTTTGGGTCGGCAATAAAACGCTCAGCGACGAGCTGCTTGGCACACTGGCTGCCAACGCACTAAAACTACGCGACAGTGCGTATCGATATCGGCTATTCCTGTCAAAAGCAAACCCCGAGGCCTTTGCGGAAAACCTGCGCATGCTAGAGGCAAGAGTGCCCGATATGCAGGTATTAACACTGGAAGACCAGCCTTTCTTCACCGCCTTCGAACAAAGCCAATACTTTGCCCAGTACCAGGCAGCAATCGACGGCAACGGAGGTGTAGCCACCAACTTCTCCTCAGCATCGGATGTATTGCGCTACCCGATGCTGCATGCTGAAGGCGGGATATACATGGATGTCGATGACCAACTGCTGGATGCGGCGGCGAGTGCCGCTCATAACACTGCGGCTATCGATACCGTAGAATTGCTCGCCACCGATGACGGGCTGCTGTTACACCCACCCATGCAAAAAGAAAAGCTGGGAATGAACACGCAGTTCAACACCAGCATGATCGGCAGCCACGCCGGCAACCCGACACTGCTGGCCATTTCCGAAGAAATGCATGCCCGCTATCTAGGCAATGCGGATTTCTACCAGGTACGTCCCACGCTGGCAGATGACCCCGCTGGCTTCTATCGCTACGCCAACCGGCTCAGCGAACTGACCGGCCCGGGAATGTTCAATGCCGTGGTAGACCGGTTGCTGCCAGACCTCTATTGCCTGCGGCAGCTTCACAACCTGTACATGATGCCGCGCATCAACAGCTTCCTGTACGTTGACCTGGACGCTTTCCTCGCACTTCAGCGACAGCGCCTGCCACTGTCCCGCGTGGCCAACGTGGGCGGCATGCATTCCTGGGCCACTACCTGACGCAGCACCTGAAAGAAAGGCGACATCATGGTCGCCTTTGTGCATTCACCCGCTGCGGTGCAGCTTGCTCATCAACTCCGCCTCGGCCTGGGTCAGGCCGCAGCTTTCGGTCAATTCGGCCACGCTGGCGCCCATGCCCACCAGTTTGGCAGCCTGGGTGAAGGTGACGTTGTTGGGGTCACGCTGTTCCAGCTGCTGAATCTTGTCGGGCAGTGGCGCCACCGCCACGCTCAGCTCGTGCAGCGCCTCGCCCATGCGCACGGTACCGTTCTGGTAGTCGTCCAGGCGTTTGGCCAAGTCCTTGATGCGCTGGTCACGCAGCGCATCGCCTTCGGCCTGTTGCGCAGCCAGCTCGCGCTGGCGCTTGCTGTAGTTGAGGAAAAACCACAGGCTCAGCGCCCACACCAGCGCCAGGAAGATGACAGCAACCTGTAGGATCAACTCAGATATTCTCCAGCTCGGACCACTCTTCCTCGGTCATCATCTTGTCCAGCTCAACCAGAATCAGCAGTTCGCCATTCTTGTTGCACACGCCCTGGATGAACTTGGCCGACTCTTCGTTACCCACGTTTGGCGCGGTCTCGATTTCGGACTGGCGCAGGTACACCACCTCGGCCACGCTGTCGACCAGAATGCCGACCACTTGCTTGTCAGCCTCGATGATGACGATACGGGTGTTGTCGGTGACTTCGGTCGGCATCAGGCCGAAACGCTGGCGGGTGTCGATCACCGTCACCACGTTGCCGCGCAGGTTGATGATGCCCAGCACATAGCTTGGCGCACCCGGCACCGGGGCGATTTCGGTGTAGCGCAACACTTCCTGTACCTGCATCACATTGATGCCGTAGGACTCGTTGTCCAGACGGAAGGTAACCCACTGCAGGATCGGATCTTCGGAACCTTGTGCAGACGACTTTTTCATTCCCCTAGCCCTCAAAATCCGCCATTGGCGGTGTGTTCGGTGTCATTTTTGTCTAGCGTGCATCTGCTTGACCGCGCCGCTGGCGATCAGCTCGGCCAACGCGGCGACGTCGAGCAGTGCACACATGTGTTCGATTACGGTGCCGGCCAGCCACGGGCGCTGGCCGCGCTGGCTGCGCCATTTGATTTCGGACGGGTCCAGGCGCAGCGAGCGGCTGACCTGGTGCACGGCCAGCCCCCATTCGTAGCCCTGCACGGAAATCACGTAATTCAGGCCTTGGCGAAAATCATCCCGGTAACGGTCGGGCATCACCCAACGCGCAGTGTCCAGCACCTTCAGGTTACCCGCCTGGCAGGTCAGGATGCCGAGAAACCAGTCGGGTTGGCCGAACAGCGGCGTCAGCTCCTGGCCGGCCAGGTTGTAGATCGACCCCAGGCACACCAACGGCACCGCCAGGGTCAGGCCAGCCACGTCGAACAGCAGGCATTCGAACGGCTCGGCGGCCCACACCGGACGGCCGTCGACGCTGGCTGGCGGCACCGGCAGGTCCGGCGCCGGCAAATGCACATCCACCAGCGGAACCGCCAGCTCCACAGCCTGCTCTTCAACCAGTACCGGAATACTGGCCTCGGCTACCACCGCTTGCTCGACCACCGTCACCACAGGTGCTTCCACCGGCATGACGGCAGGCAGCACCGCCAGCTTTGGTTCGGCGAAAGGCCGCGGCGGGAAGTTAGCAGCGGTTTCGGCCGGCGCCGGCACGGTCGGTTGCCGGGCATCACGCGCCTGTTCCTCACGCACCGCTTCGGCGAAATCGTCCGCTACAACCGGCGGCTCGAACAGGCCTTCGGCCTCGGTAGCCTCCTGCAGCAGGCCATCGAGGTACGACTGCAGAGCCAGCTGCGGGCGGGTGCCGGTTTTCTGTATCTGGGTCATCAGGCCACCTGCGCCGCAGTCTTGTAGGTCAACAGGTGCTTGAGCAGCGCCCGGTAGGCAACCAGCCCACGGCTCTTGCTGTCGAACTGCGAGGGCGTAACGCCCTTGCGGCTGGCATCGCGCAGGCGCGTGTCCACCGGGATGTAGCCTTGCCACACCTGCTGGCCGTAACTGTCACGCAACTGCTTGAGCGTGCCCAGCGAGGCCTGCGTACGGCGGTCGAACAGGGTTGGCACAATCTGATACGGCAGCGCCTGCTTGCGCGAGCGGTTGACCATGGCCAGGGTGCCGACCATACGCTCCAGGCCCTTGACCGCGAGGAACTCGGTTTGCACCGGGATCACCAACTGCTGGCTGGCGGCCAGGGCATTGACCATCAGCACGCCGAGCAAGGGTGGGCTGTCGATCAGGGCAAAGTCGAAATCCTGCCATAGCTGCGCCAGACTCTTGGCGATTACCAGGCCCAGGCCGTTCTGCCCCGGCGACTGGCGCTCCAGCACGGCCAGCGCAGTGCTCGACGGCAACAGCGAGATGCGCTCGTCACTGGTGGGCAGCAGCAATTGCCCAGGCAAGCCGTCGGGTACCGCACCCTTGTGCAGGAACAGGTCGTAGCAGCTGTGCTCCAGGGCATCGGGGTTGTGCCCGAAATAGCTGGTCATCGAACCGTGCGGGTCGAGGTCGACGACGACCACGCGCTTGCCGGCCTCTGCCAGCAGGCCGGCCAGGGCGATGGTCGTGGTGGTCTTGCCGACGCCACCTTTTTGATTGGCTACTGCCCAGACTCTCATCGTGCGTTGCTTCCTCCCGGTATGGCCGCCTGCCCTGCCGGGAACGGTGTGAAATTCAGTGACGGAGAATTGACGAGTTACTGCCCCGCCACCGTTGCTGGCGTTGCAGGTGCACTTTGTGTGCCAGCGCGTCGTAATGCAGCATCCGGCGTGGCATTGGCACTGCCCGAGCCGGTCAGGCTACGGCGCACTTCAAGGTTGCGCGATATCACCAGTACCACACGGCGGTTGCGCGCGCGGCCGTCGGCGGTGTCGTTGCTGGCCACCGGCTGGTACTCGCCGTAGCCCACCGAAGCCATGCGCGCCGGATTCACCCCTTCCATCGCCAGCAGCCGCACGATGCTCGCCGCCCGTGCCGACGACAGCTCCCAGTTGGTCGGGTACTGCGCGGTGCGGATTGGCAGGTTGTCGGTAAAGCCCTCGACGTGCACCGGGTTGGCGAACGGCTTGAGAATGTTGGCCACCTTTTCGATGATGGCGAACGCCTTGTCACTGGGCATGGCATCGCCGCTGCCGAACAGCAGCGACGAGTTCAGCTCGATCTCGATCCACAACTCGTTGCCGCGCACAGTCATCTGATTGCTGTTGATCAGGTCGCCAAAGGCATCACGCACATCATCGCTGATGGTTTTCAGCGGGTCGACGTTGGTTGCCGCCAGGCCCGCCTCGGTCTGCTCGCTGTCCTTCACCAGCGGCTCTGCCGGGCGCACGCTCAACGGCTGCTCATCGCCGATGGGGATGGGTTTCATGCTGCGTTCAGGGTCGTTGAACACCCCGAGCAAGGCCTGGGAAATGACCTTGTATTTGCCCTCGTTGATCGAGGAAATCGAGTACATCACCACGAAAAAGGCGAACAGCAAGGTGATGAAGTCGGCGTACGACACCAGCCAGCGTTCGTGGTTTTCGTGTTCCTCGGTATGACGACGGCGGCGCATGGGTTACTCCATGAAGCCTTGCAGCTTCAGCTCGATCGAGCGCGGGTTCTCACCCTCGGCAATCGACAGCAGGCCTTCGAGCAGCATTTCGCGGTAGCGCGACTGGCGCATGACAATGGCCTTGAGCTTGTTGGCGACCGGCAGCAGGATCAGGTTGGCGCTGGCCACGCCGTAGATGGTTGCAACGAAGGCCACGGCAATACCGTTGCCCAACTGCGACGGGTCGGCCAGGTTGCCCATGACGTGGATCAGGCCCATTACCGCACCGATGATGCCGATGGTCGGCGCATAGCCGCCCATGCTTTCGAACACCTTGGCGGCCTGGATATCACGGCTTTCCTGGGTCAAAAAGTCGACTTCAAGGATGCTGCGGATGGCTTCCGGCTCGGCGCCGTCCACCAGCAGTTGCAGGCCCTTGCGTGCATACGGGTCGGGCTCGCTGTCGGCCACCCCTTCCAGGCCCAGCAGGCCTTCCTTGCGTGCGGTCAGGCTCCAGTTCACCACGCGGTCGATGCCGCCCGGCAGGTCGACCCGTGGCGGGAACAGGATCCAGCGCAAAATCTGCAAGGCACGCTTGAACGACGACAGCGGCGACTGCAGCAACGCTGCCGCCAAGGTGCCGCCCAGCACAATCAGCCCCGCCGGGCCATTGATCAGGGCCCCGACATGGCCGCCTTCGAGGAAGTTGCCCCCGACGATGGCGACAAAGGCGAGGATCAGGCCGATCAGGCTGAGGACGTCCATCAGACACAGGCCTCCACCAAGTGTTTGCCGATTTCGTCCAGGCTGTACACCGCGTCTGCCAGGTTGGCCTTGACGATGGCCATGGGCATGCCATAGATCACGCAGCTGGCCTCATCCTGGGCCCACACCGTGCTGCCACCCTGCTTGAGCAGGCGCGCACCTTCGCGGCCATCGGCGCCCATGCCGGTGAGCACCACCGACAGCACCTTGTCGCCATACGACTTGGCCGCCGAACCAAAGGTGATGTCCACGCACGGCTTGTAGTTCAGGCGCTCGTCACCTGGCAGGATCTTCACCGAGCCACGGCCATCGATCATCATCTGCTTGCCACCCGGGGCCAGCAGCGCCAGGCCCGGGCGCAGCATGTCACCGTCCTCGGCCTCCTTGACGCTGATGCGGCAGAGTTTGTCGAGGCGTTCGGCAAAGGCCTTGGTGAACGCCGCCGGCATGTGCTGGATCAGCACGATCGGCGCCGGGAAATTGGCCGGCAACTGGGTCAGCACCCGCTGCAAAGCCACCGGGCCACCTGTGGAGGTGCCGATGGCTACCAGTTTGTATGGCTTGCGCTTGGGGGCAGGCGAGTGCGATGCCACAGGGGCCGGGGCCGGGGCCGCCGCTCGGGCAGGCGCCGCAGCGCGAGCTGGCGTCGGGCTGGCAAAGCTGCTCGTCGGCACAGGGCTGCTGGCTGGCGCAGGCGCTGCGACCGGCGCGGTGCGGGGATAGCTGCCAAGGCGACGGTTGCTGCGCGAAATGGTGTGCACCTTCTCGCACAGCATCTGCTTGACCTTTTCGGGGTTGCGCGAGATGTCTTCGAAGTTTTTCGGCAGGTAATCCACCGCCCCCGCATCCAGGGCATCGAGGGTGACACGGGCACCTTCGTGGGTCAGCGAGGAGAACATCAACACGGGCGTCGGGCAGCGCTGCATGATGTGCCGCACTGCGGTGATGCCATCCATCATGGGCATTTCGTAGTCCATGGTGATGACATCGGGCTTGAGCGCCAGCGCCTGGTCGATTGCTTCCTTGCCGTTGGTCGCGGTACCCACTACCTGGATCGTCGGATCCGCCGAGAGGATTTCCGAGACGCGGCGGCGGAAGAAACCGGAATCATCCACCACCAGGACCTTGACTGCCATAAACACTCCATTAGGTGGTGCACCCCGCCAGGGTGCGCCACCGAAATCAAATACGCCGCGCGGCGTAACGCTTGAGCATGCTCGGGACGTCGAGAATCAACGCAATGCGCCCGTCACCGGTGATGGTGGCCCCGGACATGCCCGGGGTGCCCTGCAGCATCTTGCCCAGCGGCTTGATTACCACTTCTTCCTGGCCCACCAGTTGATCGACGACAAAGCCGATGCGTTGCGTGCCGACCGACAGGATCACCACGTGGCCCTCGTGCTGCTCTTCGTGCACCTGGCCCTGCACCAGCCAGCGCTTGAGGTAGAACAGCGGCAGCGCCTTGTCGCGCACGATCACCACTTCCTGGCCGTCGACCACATTGGTGCGCGACAGGTCGAGATGGAAGATCTCGTTGACGTTGACCAGTGGGAAGGCGAACGCCTGGTTGCCCAGCATCACCATCAGCGTGGGCATGATCGCCAGGGTCAGCGGTACCTTGATGACGATCTTCGAGCCCTGGCCCTTGGCCGAGTAAATGTTGATCGAACCGTTGAGCTGGGAGATCTTGGTCTTCACCACGTCCATGCCCACGCCACGCCCGGACACGTCGGAAATCTCGGTCTTGGTCGAGAACCCTGGCGCGAAGATCAGGTTGTAACAGTCCGACTCGCTCAAGCGCTCGGCGGCGTCCTTGTCCATCAGGCCCTTTTCCACGGCCTTGGCACGCAGGATGTTCGGGTCCATGCCCTTGCCGTCGTCAGAAATCGACAGCAGGATGTGGTCGCCTTCCTGCTCGGCAGACAGCACCACACGGCCCGTACGCGCCTTGCCAGACGCTTCACGCTCATCAGGCATCTCGACACCATGGTCGACAGCGTTGCGCACAAGGTGCACCAACGGGTCGGCCAGGGCCTCGACCAGGTTCTTGTCCAGGTCGGTCTCTTCGCCGACCAGCTCCAGGTTGATCTCTTTTTTCAGCTGGCGAGCCAGGTCGCGCACCAGCCGAGGGAAGCGGCCAAACACTTTCTTGATCGGCTGCATGCGGGTTTTCATCACCGCTGTCTGCAGGTCGGCAGTGACAACATCGAGGTTGGACACGGCCTTGGACATGGCCTCGTCGCCGCTGTTCAGGCCCAAGCGCACCAGGCGGTTACGCACCAGCACCAGTTCGCCCACCATGTTCATGATCTCGTCCAGGCGCGCAGTGTCCACACGCACGGTGGTTTCCGCTTCGCTGACAGCATGCTTGTCGGCGGCCGGGGCCGGCGCACGGGGTGCCGCCGCTGGCTTGCTCGCCGGCGCTGCAGCGGCAGGCTTGGCAACCGGCTGGCTGTCGGCCTTGGCTGCGACGGGTGCTTGCACCTTGGCTGCAGCAGACGCTTCGACTGCTGCAACGTCACCGCCGAACTTGCCCTTGCCATGCAACTGGTCCAGCAACGCCTCGAACTCATGCTCGCTGATTTCGTCGCTGGCCGCTGCGGGGTTGCCCTCCACGGCGGGCGCCGGCGCCTTGGCGGCTGGCAAGGCATCCGCCTGGAAGGTGCCCTTGCCATGCAACTGGTCGAGCAGCGATTCGAACTCGGCGTCGGTGATTTCATCGCTGACCGGTTCGGCAGACGCGGCTACCGGCGCGGCCGCCACCTCGGTGCTGAACTGGCCTTTGCCGTGCAACTGGTCAAGCAACGACTCGAATTCGGCATCGGTGATTTCGTCACCCTCGCCGCTGACGGTCTCGCCCTGCATCTGCTCGTCGGCCGCCGCTTGCGCCTTGACCGCATCGAGCGAGTCGAGCAACTGTTCAAACTCGCTGTCGGTGATGTCCTGGTCTTCGACCGGGGCTGCGGCGGGCGCCTCGGCAACCGGCTCGGGTACAGCAACAGACGGCGCAACCGCTTCGGCGCCACCGGGCTCGGCCAGGCGTGACAACGCCGCCAGCAGCTCGGGGGTGGCCGGGGTCACTTCGGCGCGCTCGCGCACCTGGCCAAACATGCTGTTGACCGTATCGAGTGCCTCGAGCACCACGTCCATCAGTTCCGCATCGACCCGGCGCTCACCCTTGCGCAGGACGTCGAACACGTTCTCGGCAATATGGCAGCACTCCACCAGCTCGTTCAGCTGAAGGAAGCCGGCGCCCCCTTTAACAGTGTGGAAACCGCGAAAGATCGCATTGAGCAGGTCGGCATCGTCGGGCCGGCTTTCCAGCTCGACCAGTTGCTCGGACAGTTGCTCAAGAATTTCGCCGGCTTCTACCAGGAAATCCTGGAGGATTTCTTCATCGGCGCCGAAGCTCATCAAACGTGCTCCTTAAAAACCCAGGCTGGACAGCAGATCATCGACATCGTCCTGACCGGACACGACGTCTTCACGCTTATCGGCATGAATCTGCGGACCTTCACCCCGAGTCGGATGTTTTTCTGCATCTTTTTCTGCGCGCAGTTGATCGTGGTCATGTTTTATGCCGGCAAACCGGTCGACCTGGCTGGCCATCAGCACCAGCTTGAGCAAGTTGCTTTCGACTTCGGTCACCAATGCGGTGACGCGCTTGATCACCTGACCGGTCAGGTCCTGATAGTCCTGAGCCAGCAGAATGTCATTGAGGTGACCGGCGACCTTGCGGTTACCTTCGGCGCTGTGCGTCAGGAAACTGTCGACACGCTTGACCAGGTCACGGAATTCCGGCGCAGCCACTTCGCGGCGCATGAAGCGCTGCCAGTCGGTGCTCAGGGCCTTGGCCTCGCTGGCCAGGTCGTTGAGCACCGGGGTGCTTTCCTCGACCAGGTCCATGGTGCGGTTGGCCGCGCCCTCGGTCAGCTTGACCACGTACGACAGGCGCTCGGTGGCGTCGGTAATCTGCGACACCTCCTCGGCTTGTGGCATGGTCGGGTCGATCTGGAAACTGACGATGGCGCTGTGCAGCTCGCGGGTCAGCTTGCCGACTTCCTGGTACAGGCCACGGTCGCGGGTCTGGTTCAGCTCGTGAATCAGCTGCACCGCCTCGCCGAAGCGGCCGCGCTCCAGGCTTTCGACCAACTCCTGGGCGTGTTTCTTCAGGGTCGATTCGAACTCGCCCAAAGAGGTTTGTGATGAATCCATGGCGCGCCCCCTGACGTGACTCAACCGTTGACGCGTTCGAAGATCTTCTCGATCTTTTCTTTGAGCACCTGGGCGGTGAACGGCTTGACCACGTAACCATTGACGCCGGCCTGGGCCGCTTCGATGATCTGGTCGCGCTTGGCTTCAGCAGTCACCATCAGTACCGGCATGCTTTTCAGCTTGTCGCTGGCACGCACTTTACGCAGCAGGTCGATGCCGGACATGCCCGGCATGTTCCAGTCGGTCACCAGGAAGTCATAGTGGCCGTTTTCCAGCATCGGCAGCGCCGTGGTGCCGTCATCGGCTTCGTCGGTGTTGGTGAAGCCCAGGTCACGCAACAGGTTCTTGATGATCCGCCGCATCGTCGAAAAATCGTCAACGATGAGGATTTTCATGTCTTTGTTCAAGTAGACCTCCAAGCAGTCTCAAACGCGCTCGGCCCCGAGCGCGCATTCAATCAATTCGGTGCAACATGGAAAATGCATGTGGAAAACGACTGCAACGACAGCAGGCTCAACGTGCCCGCCATTCCCCCAAGCGGCTGCGCAGACGCGCGGCACACTGGCTGTGCAACTGGCTGACTCGCGATTCGCTGACACCCAGCACCTCACCGATTTCCTTGAGGTTCAGCTCTTCGTCGTAGTACAGCGCCAGCACCAGGCGCTCACGTTCCGGCAGGTTGGCAATGGCTTCGGTCAGGGCAGCCTGGAAGCGCTCGTCCTCCAGGCCACGCGCAGGTTCGACGTGGCCACTGGCACCATCCTCGTGAAGCCCTTCGTGCTCGCCGTCCTGCAACAGGTCGTCAAAGCTGAACAGTCGGCTGCCCAGGGTGTCGTTCAAGATCCCGTAGTAATCATCGAGACTCAATTGGAGTTCGGCAGCAACTTCATGATCTTTAGCGTCCCGGCCCGTTCTGGCCTCCACGGCACGCATCGCGTCACTGACCATACGGGTATTGCGGTGCACCGAACGCGGTGCCCAGTCGCCTTTGCGAACCTCATCCAGCATGGCCCCGCGAATGCGGATGCCGGCGTAGGTTTCAAAGCTGGCGCCCTTGCTGGCGTCATACTTGCTGGCCACTTCCAGCAGGCCGATCATGCCGGCCTGGATCAGATCCTCGACCTGCACATTGGCTGGCAACCGCGCCAGCAAGTGGTAGGCAATACGCTTGACCAGCGGCGCATAACGCTCGATCAGCTCGTATTGGGCGTCTTTGGCCGCCCGGCTGTACATCCTGAAGCCGCTGGCGTTCATAGCACAGGTCCCGCGCTGGTGGGCTGCACCAGCCGCTCGACGAAGAACTCCAGATGGCCGCGCGGGTTGGCCGGCAACGGCCAGCTGTCGACCTTCTGAGCAATCGCCTTGAAGGCCAGCGCGCACTTGGAGCGAGGGAAGGCCTCGTAGACGGCACGCTGCTTTTGCACCGCCTTGCGCACGCACTCGTCGTACGGCACGGCGCCTACGTACTGCAGGGCAACGTCAAGGAAGCGGTCGGTGACCTTGGTCAGCTTGGCGAACAGGTTGCGCCCTTCCTGTGGACTCTGTGCCATGTTGGCCAGCACGCGGAAACGATTCATGCCGTAATCGCGGTTCAGCAGTTTGATCAGGGCGTAGGCGTCGGTGATCGAGGTGGGTTCGTCGCACACCACCAGCAGCACTTCCTGGGCAGCGCGAACGAAGCTGACCACCGAGTCACCGATACCCGCAGCCGTGTCGATCACCAGCACGTCGAGGTTGTCGCCGATTTCGCTGAACGCCTGGATCAGACCCGCATGCTGGGCCGGGGCCAGGTGCACCATGCTCTGGGTGCCCGAGGCCGCCGGCACGATGCGCACACCGCCAGGGCCTTGCAGCATCACGTCACGCAGCTCACAGCGCCCTTCGATGACATCGGCCAAGGTACGTTTGGGGGTAAGGCCCAGCAACACGTCGACGTTGGCCAGGCCCAGGTCGGCGTCAAGCAGCATGACCCTGCGGCCAAGCTCGGCCAGCGCCAGGGACAAGTTCACTGAAACGTTAGTCTTGCCGACGCCACCTTTGCCACCGGTCACGGCGATCACCTGTACGGGATGCATGCTACCCATGTCTGTTCTTTACCTTGTCTCGCTGGGACTCAGGCCACACGTGGGGCAATTCTGCGTACCCCTTGGCATAGCTACTTTGCACACACTTCATGGTCAACCCGCTCGCCGTGGGTTGTGATAGAGATCAGCGAACATGTCGGCCATGGCCTCTTCGCTGGGCTCGTCCTGCTGCTGCACATTGACTGCGCGGGAGACCAGTTGGTGGCCACGCGGCAGGTGCAGGTCGTCAGGAATGCGTGGGCCATCGGTGAGGTAGGCCACAGGCAGTTCATGACTGATGGCAAGGCTCAACACGTCGCCAAGGCTTGCCGTTTCATCGAGCTTGGTCAGGATGCAGCCCGCCAGGCCACAGCGCTTGTAGCTGTGGTAGGCGGCGGTCAGCACCTGCTTCTGGCTGGTGGTGGCCAGCACCAGGTAGTTCTTCGCAGCAATGCCACGCCCGGCCAGGGTTTCCAGCTGCATGCGCAGCGCCGGGTCGCTGGCCTGCAGGCCGGCGGTATCGATCAGCACCACGCGCTTGCGCAGCAACGGTTCCAGTGCGGCTGCCAGCGACTGCCCCGGGTCGACGTAGGTCACCGGCACGTTGAGGATGCGGCCCAAGGTCTTGAGCTGCTCCTGGGCGCCGATGCGGAAGCTGTCCATGCTCACCAGCGCCAGGTTATGCGCGCCGTACTTGAGCACGTAGCGGGCGGCCAGCTTGGCCAGGGTGGTGGTTTTGCCCATGCCGGCCGGGCCGACCATGGCGATCACCCCGCCCTCTTCGATCGGCTCGATTTCCGGGATTTCGATCATGCGCGCCAGGTGCGCCAGCAGCATGCGCCAGGCCTGGCGTGGCTCCTCGATCTCGGTGGTGAGGTCCAGCAGCTCGCGGGCAATCGGGCCGGACAGGCCGATGCGCTGCAAGCGCCGCCACAGGTTAGCCTGCTGCGGCTTGCTGCCCTGCAACTGGGTCCAGGCCAGCGAGCCGAGCTGCACTTCCAGCAACTCGCGCAGGCCCGACAGCTCGGAGCGCATGGCATCGAACAGGCGCGGGTCTACTGGCGCAGCGGCCGGGGCAGCAACGGCCTCAGGGACATCGACGTGCGGCTCGATCAATGGCTCGGCGGCGGTCAGCGACTGCCCGGCGAACAATTGGCGGTTGTTGTCACTGCTGTCCTGGCGGTGGTCCAGCTCGGCCTGGGCCGTGGCAATGCGCGTGTGCGTCTTGCGCAGCTCTTCTTCCAGCTCGGCGTTGGGCACGCGTGGGGCCAGGGCGGACAGCTTGTAGTCCAGCGCGGCCGTCAGTTCGACACCACCGGCAATACGGCGGTTGCCAATGATCGCGGCATCGGCGCCCAGCTCATCACGGACCAGTTTCATGGCCTGACGCATATCGGCGGCGAAAAATCGCTTAACTTGCATTATCCACTACCTCAGCCGTTAGGGCCCACGGTGGCAACGATGGTGACTTGCTTGTTGTCCGGTATTTCCTGATACGCCAGAACATGCAAATTCGGTACAGCCAGACGACCGAAACGCGACAGCATGGCGCGGATCGGGCCGGCGACCAGAAGAATGGCCGGCTGACCCTGCATTTCCTGGCGCTGGGCCGCTTCGATCAGCGAACGTTGCAGCTTCTCGGCCATGCTAGGCTCCAGAAGAACACCCTCTTCCTGACCCTGCCCGGCCCTTTGGAGACTATTGAGCAAAATCTGTTCCAACCTTGGCTCCAGGGTAATCACTGGCAGCTCCGACTCAACGCCGACAATGCTTTGCACGATGGCGCGACACAATCCGACGCGCACTGCCGCTACCAGCGCGGCGGTATCTTGACTCTTGCCAGCGTTGTTCGCGATGGCTTCGGCAATACTGCGAATATCGCGCACTGGCACCTGTTCCGACAACAGCGCTTGCAGCACCTTGAGCAGGCCCGACAAGGAAATGACACCCGGCACCAGCTCTTCTGCCAGTTTAGGCGATGCCTTGGCCAGCACCTGCAGCAATTGCTGGACCTCTTCGTGGCCGATAAGCTCGTGACAGTGCTTCTGCAGGATCTGATTGAGGTGGGTGGCCACCACGGTGCTGGCGTCGACCACGGTATACCCCAGCGACTGCGCTTGCGAGCGCTGGCCAACGTCGATCCACACCGCTTCAAGGCCAAACGCCGGGTCGCGCGCAGCAATACCGTTGAGGGTGCCGAAAACCTGCCCCGGGTTGATCGCCAGCTCGCGGTCCGGGTAGATCTCCGCCTCGGCCAGGATCACCCCCATCAGGGTCAGGCGATAGGCGCTGGGTTGCAGGTCGAGGTTGTCACGAATGTGCACGGTCGGCATGAGGAAACCCAGGTCCTGCGACAGCTTCTTGCGTACACCCTTGATCCGCGCCAGCAACTGGCCGCCCTGGTTGCGGTCGACCAGCGGAATCAGCCGGTAGCCGACTTCCAGGCCAATCATGTCGATCGGCGTGACGTCGTCCCAGCCCAGCTCCTTGGTCTCCAGCGCACGCTGAGGCGAGGGCAGCAGGTCCTGCTGGCGCTGCGCTTCCTGCTGCGCCTGCAGCTTGGTCTTCTGTTGTTTCTTCCACACCAGGTAGGCGCCACCACCGGCCAACAAGCCGAGGCTGAGGAATGCTACGTGCGGCATGCCCGGCACCAGGCCCATGACGATCATCAGCGCGCCCGACACGGCCAGCGCCTTGGGCGAATCGAACATCTGCCGGTTGATCAGCTTGCCCATGTCCTCGGAGCCCGAGGCACGGGTGACCATGATCGCGGCGGCGGTGGACAGCAGCAGTGATGGCAATTGCGCCACCAAACCGTCACCGATGGTCAACAGGGCGTACACCTTGCCGGCATCGCCGAAGCTCATGCCGTGTTGCAGCATGCCGATGAGCATGCCGCCGATCAGGTTGATGAACAGGATCAGCAAGCCGGCGATGGCGTCACCACGGACGAATTTGCTGGCACCGTCCATCGAGCCGTAGAACTCGGCCTCTTGCGCCACCTCGGCACGACGGTGCTTAGCCTGGGCTTGGTCGATCAGGCCGGCGTTGAGGTCGGCATCAATGGCCATCTGCTTGCCGGGCATGGCGTCGAGAGTGAAACGCGCGCTCACTTCCGAGATACGCCCGGCACCCTTGGTCACCACCACGAAATTGATGATCATGAGGATGGCGAACACCACGGCACCGACCACGTAGTTGCCGCCGATCACCACCTCACCGAAGGCCTGAATCACTTTACCGGCGGCGCCATGACCCTCCTGGCCGTGCAACATGACCACACGCGTGGAGGCCACGTTCAGGGCCAGACGCAACAGCGTGGCCACCAGCAGGATGGTCGGGAATGCAGCGAAGTCGAGCGGGCGCAGGGCGTACACGCACACCAGCAGCACGACGATCGACAACGCGATGTTGAAGGTGAAGAACACGTCGAGCAGGAACGGCGGAATCGGCAACATCATCATTGCCAACATCACCAGCAGCAACAGCGGCACACCCAGGTTGCCCCGGCCGAGCCCGGCCAGGTTGTTACGGGCGTTGCTGATTAACTGAGCGCGATCCACCGGGAGTCCTCTTGATGCAAAACTTTGACGCACAGGGGGCGCCTGGGCGTGGCTTTGCAAGAAGCTTTCCAACTTTGTATGCCTTGAGGGATTTAGCGCCTGTCACACCGAGCGCCGCCCGCGCGGCGCATCGCGAGCTGCGCTCGCTCCTACGTTTGTTTCGGGCCAATTAGTCCTGTGGGATTTGCGCGCGTACGCCTTGGCGCATGGCTCGATTTCGCGTCGTTCAGACAAGGCGGTCGCGCGCGCCTGCCACAAGCGTTACTGGCCAGAAACAAACGTAGGAGCGAGCGCAGCTCGCGATGCGCCGCGCGGGCGGCGCTCGATCTAACACCACACAAACATCACCAAACGCTTCAACTGTCGCGCCGCAGGTCCGGCGGGATCGGCAGGTCGTCTTTCAGCGGCTCTGGCCGCTTGCCCCTGCCCGCACGGTACTGACGGATCTGGAACACATAGGCCAGCACCTGCGCCACCGCCAGGTAAAGGCCTGCGGGGATTTCCTGCTCTATTTCGGTCGAGTAATAGATCGCCCGCGCCAACGCTGGCGATTCGAGGATCTGTACCTTGTGCTCCACGCCAATCTCGCGAATCTTCAAGGCCATGAAGTCGGTGCCCTTGGCCAGCAGCAACGGCGCAGCCCCGCCCTTCTCCGGGTCGTACTGTAACGCTACCGCATAGTGCGTCGGGTTGGTGATGATCACATCGGCCTGCGGCACCGCCGCCATCATGCGTCGCTGCGACACCTCGCGCTGCAACTGACGAATGCGTTGCTTGACCTCGGGCTTGCCCTCACTGTCCTTGTACTCGTCGCGCACTTCCTGCTTGGTCATTTTCATTTTCTTGTGCGTCTGGTACAGCTGGAACGGCACGTCCGCCGCAGCGATCAGCAGCAGCCCAGCCGACATCCACAAGGCGCTCCAGCCCACCACCTGCAGGCTGTGGATGATGGCCTGCTCCAGCGGTTCATTGGCAATCGACAGCAAAGCCTGGCGGTCGTTGGACAGCACCACCACCGCCACGATCAAGATCACGAAAAACTTGGCCAGCGCCTTGAGCAGCTCGGTCAAGCTGTTCATCGAAAACATGCGCTTGATCCCGGACAGCGGGTTCATGCGGCTGAATTTTGGCTGCAGCAGGCTTCCGGAAAACAGAAAACCACTGAGGGCGATGGGCGCTACGAAAGAAATAACGAACAGCAGGATCAAAACCGGCTGCACCGCCCATATCGCCATTTTTCCCGAGGCCAGCAGGAACGCGCCCATGGTCCGCTCGTCGACGATGACCTCGCGGGTCAGGCTGAAATTCATGCGCATCATGCTCAGCAACGTCTCGGCCAGGTGGCCGCCAAACGCCAAGAGGCCGCCGGCGCCCGCCAGAGTCACCGCCACCGTGTTCAGCTCCTTGGAGCGGGCGATTTCGCCTTTCTCGCGAGCATCGCGCTTGCGCTTCTCGGTGGGGTCTTCTGTCTTGTCCTGACCGCTCTCGCTTTCCGCCATGCTCAGCGCGCCCTCGCCAGTTCACGCAGCCATTGCAGCGTCTCGCTGGCCAATGCCTGATAGTGGGACAGCACATCGGCCAGGCCTACCCAGAAGATGAACATACCCAGCACCAGGGTAAGCGGGAAACCGATGGAGAAGATATTCAACTGCGGCGCGGCACGGGTCATCACGCCAAAGGCGATGTTCACCACCAGCAAGGCGGCGATCACCGGCAGAATCAGCAGCAGGCCGGCGGCAAACACCCAACCCATGCGCCCGGCCAGTTCCCAGAAGTGGTTGACCACCAGCGCACTGCCCACCGGCAACGTGGTAAAGCTCTCGGTCAGCACCTCGAAAACCACCAGGTGGCCGTTCATCAACAGGAACAGCACGCTCACCAGCATGGTCATGAACTGGCTGATCACCGTGACGTTGACGCCGTTGGCAGGGTCGACCATCGAGGCGAAGGCCATACCCATCTGCACCGCGACGATCTGCCCGGCAATCACGAAGGCCTGGAACAGCAGCTGCAAGGCCAGGCCGAACAGCGCACCGACGATGATCTGCTCGGCGCACAGCAACATACCGCGCAGGCTCAGCGGGTCGAACTCAGGCAATGGCGGCAGCGCCGGCACGATCACCACGGTAATCGCCACCGCCACGTACAGGCGTACCCGCGCAGGTAACATGCGAGTACCGAAGATCGGCATGGTCATCAGCACCGCGGTCACCCTGAACAACGGCAGGATGAAGGTGGCAACCCAGGTGCCGATCTGCGTATCGGTCAGTTCCAGCATCGCCGCATCACCCAATGAGCTGCGGGATGTTGGTGTAAAGGGTGGTGATGTACTCCATGAACTTCTGCACCAGCCACGGCCCGGCGACGATCAACGTGATCAGCATCACCAGCAGGCGCGGCAAAAAGCTCAGGGTCTGTTCGTTGATCTGCGTGGCAGCCTGGAACATCGCCACCACCAGGCCCACCAACAGGCTAGGCACAACCAGCACAGCAACCATCAAGGTGGTCAGCCACAGGGCGTCACGGAACAGGTCGACAGCTACTTCAGGTGTCATCGGCGGCTCTCCTTGACGGCGTCAGACGCCGCCGAAACTGCTGGCCAGGGTACCCATGATCAGCGCCCAGCCATCCACCAGCACGAACAGCATGATCTTGAACGGCAGCGAGATGATCAGCGGCGACAGCATCATCATACCCATGGCCATCAGCACACTGGCCACCACCATGTCGATGATCAGGAACGGGATGAAGATCATGAAGCCGATCTGAAACGCGGTCTTCAACTCGGAGGTGACGAACGCCGGCACCAGGATGGTCAGTGGCACCTGATCGGGGCCGGCGATGTCGGTGCGCTTGGACAGGCGCATGAACAGGTCGAGGTCGCTTTGCCGGGTTTGCGCCAACATGAAGTCCTTGAGCGGCCCCTGGGCTTTTTCGATGGCCTGCTGGGCGGTCATCTGCTCCTTCAGGTACGGCTGCAGGGCATCCGTGTTCACCCGGTCGAACACCGGCGCCATGATGAACAGGGTCAGGAACAGCGCCATGCCGGTCAGGATCTGGTTCGAGGGCGTCTGCTGCAGGCCCAGGGCCTGGCGCAGGATCGAGAACACGATGATGATGCGGGTGAAGCTGGTCATCAGGATGACGAACGCCGGGATGAAGCTCAGCGCAGTCATGATCAGCAGGATTTGCAGGCTGACCGAATACTCCTGCTGCCCGTCCGGCGTATTGGACAGGGTAATGGCCGGGATCGACAGCGGGTCGGCAGCCAGGGCCAGCGGCGCAGCCAGCAGCAGCGCCAGAGTCAACAACGTACGCAGCGCGCCGCTCATCACTTGTTGTCCTTAGGGTTTTTGCCCATCAGCTCCATCAGCCGCTGAGCAAACTCCGGCGTCGCCTGACGAGCGCCATCCGGCACATCCACGGGTTCGGCCATAACATGCAGGGCCTCGATGCTGCCCGGGGTATGGCCGATCAGGATCTGCTCCTTCCCCACCTGCACCAGCAACAGGCGGTCACGCGGGCCAATGGCCCGGCTGCCGACAATCTCGATCACCTGCCCGCCCTTCACTGCCGTGCTCTGCAGGCGCCGCAGCATCCAGGCCAGGAAGAAGATCAGGCCCACCACCAGCAGCAGGCCGAAAACCATCTGCGCCAGCTGCCCGCCAAGGCTGCCAGGTGGCGTCGCCGGGGTAGCGGCCGGCGTGGCCGCGGCCAGGCATGCGTTACTGGCCAGCAGCACCGCCAACGCCGCAAGGGCGCGCATCGTGCCCTTCACTCAGCGCAGCTTCTTGATACGTTCGCTGGGACTGATCACGTCGGTCAGGCGGATGCCGAACTTCTCGTTGACCACCACTACTTCGCCATGGGCGATCAGCGTGCCGTTGACCAGCACGTCGAGTGGCTCGCCGGCCAGGCGGTCGAGCTCGATCACCGAACCCTGGTTCAGCTGCAACAGGTTGCGGATATTGATCTCGGTGCTGCCCACTTCCATGGAAATGTTCACCGGGATGTCCAGGATCACGTCCAGGTTCGGGCCTTCGAGGCTGACGTTTTCGTTCGGCTTCGGCGAGCTGGCGAACTCTTCCATCGGCAGGCGGCCCGGGCCGCTGGTGCTGCCGGTGTCACCGCCCAGCAGTGCATCGATATCGGCCTGGCCGGCCGCGCCGGTTTCTTCCAGGGCCGCGGCCCACTCATCGGCCAGCGCCTGGTCCTCTGGGGAGGTGATCTCGTTTTCGTTAGCCATGGTTTCCTCGACAGGCATTCAATTCGTTATGAGCGACCGGCACGCCGTCAGCGGCGTTCGATCGGGTCGATGATCTGCAGGGCCAGGTTGCCCTTGTGCGAACCCAGCCGCGCCTTGAACGCCGGCACGCCATTGGCGCGCAACACCAGGTGCTCGGGCAGCTCCACCGGGATCACGTCGCCAGGCTGCATGTGCAGGATGTCGCGCAGTTTCAACTGGCGCCGGGCGACCGTGGCGGTCATTGGCACGGCCACGTCCAGCACGTCTTCGCGTAGGGCCTTGACCCAACGCTCGTCCTGGTCGTCCAGGTCGGACTGGAAACCGGCGTCGAGCATTTCGCGCACGGGCTCGATCATCGAATACGGCATGGTGACGTGCAGGTCGCCGCCGCCGCCGTCCAGCTCGATGTGGAAGGTGGACACCACCACCGCCTCGCTGGGGCCGACAATGTTGGCCATGGCCGGGTTGACCTCGGAGTTCATGTACTCGAAGGTGACCGGCATGATCGCCTGCCAGGCTTCCTTGAGGTCGACGAAGCACTGGTCCAGTACCATGCGCACCACGCGCAGCTCGGTAGGCGTGAATTCACGGCCTTCGATCTTGGCGTGGCGGCCATCGCCGCCGAAGAAATTATCCACCAGCTTGAACACCAGCTTGGCGTCGAGGATGAACAGCGAAGTGCCGCGCAGCGGCTTGATCTTGACCAGGTTGAGGCTGGTGGGCACGTACAGCGAGTGCACGTATTCGCCGAACTTCATGACCTGTACACCGCCCACGGCCACGTCGGCAGAACGGCGCAGCAGGTTGAACATGCTGATACGGGTGTAACGGGCGAAACGCTCGTTGATCATTTCAAGGGTCGGCATGCGACCCCGTACGATACGGTCCTGACTGGTCAGGTCGTAGCTTTTGATACTGCCAGGCTCGGATGCACTCTCGGTCTGCACCAGCCCGTCGTCGACGCCGTGCAACAGGGCATCGATTTCATCCTGGGACAGCAGGTCCTGTACGGCCATTGCGGACTCCTACTGCAATACGAAATTGGTGAACAGCAACTGGTCGATGACCGGCTTGCCGACTTCCTTCTGGGCCACTTCCTGCACCACCGCAGTGGCCTTCTGACGCAGCATCTCCTGCCCGACCGGGCTGCTGGCCAGGGTGTCGAAGCCTTGCCCGGAGAACATCATCACCAGGTTGTTGCGAATCACCGGCATGTGCACCTTCAGCGCATCCAGATCGGCCTGGTTGCGCGCCTGCAGGGTGATGCTCAACTGCATGTAGCGCTGGCGGCCGTTCTGGTTGAAATTGACCACGAAGGCCGGCGTCAGCGCCTCGTAGATGGCCGCAGGCTTGACGTTGCTGGCCGCAGGCTCGGCGGCCGGGGCCGACTCGCTCTTGTGCATGATGAACCAGGTAGCGCCCACCGAAAGGCCGATCGCCAGCAACAGCCCGACGACAGCCAGCAGGATCAGCTTGAGTTTGCCTTTAGTGGCGGGGTCTTTGACTGCTTCGCTCTTCGCCATGCCAATAATCCGTCGTCCATCGGGGGTTCAAGGGAGGATGGCTTGGCTTGAGCAAGTGTTATGCCAGATTTTGCAGGGGATGGGTTTCAGCAGGATTTGCGGCGTTACCTTCTTCGCGGGCAAGCCCGCTCCCACAGGTACTACACAGGGTTCGAAATCAATGAAATGCCTGTGGGAACGGGCTTGCACGCGAAGAGGCAAGTACAAGCAACCTGCAATCAAGCGTAGAAGTCGACCGCACTGTCACCAATAACGACCTGTTGCTCCGCAGGCCTGGCGCTGTCGACAACCTCACCCCCAACCTGCTCCGCCCGCCGCGCGGCCACGCCGGACAGGTTACTGCCCTGCGCCTGCCCCTGCTGCTGTTGCTGCCCGCGCGACTGGTCGGCCACGTTGACGTCTGGCTGGGCCAGCCCCTGTTGGGCAAACAGCTCGCGCAGGCGGTGCACCTGACTGTCGAGGGCGTCACGCACACCGGCGTGGCCACTGATGAAGGTGACCTGGGTCGACTGGTCCGCCGCAACATTGACGCGAATGTCCAGGCGGCCCAGCTCTGCGGGTTCCAGCTGGATGTCTGCAGATTTCAGGTTCTGGCTGGACAGGTACATGACCCGGTTGACCAAGCCTTCCGCCCACGCCCCCTGGTTCATCGGCAACGGCTGGTGCAACGGGCTGGCGTTGGCCGGCATGGCGCTGGCGGTCTTGGCCGTGGCAGCCTGGGTCAGGCTGGCCAGGCGGTTGGCGAAATCATCGACACGGGTGTCGCTGCTGGCGCTCTTAGTGTCCTTCAGGCCATCCTCAAGCAAGGCACCAAAGGCCTTGTCGCCAGACTCTCCCGCCTCACCCTCGGCACTCTCGACCAGATTCGCCAAGGTATTGACGGCGGCCTGGCCTTCCTCGCCCTGCGCCTGGGAAGGGTCAAGGGCATGGGCCGACGTAGCCCCCTTGGCTTGCGCACTCTGCTCCAGCGCCAGGCGCAAGGTCGGCAGGTTGGCCAGAGGGTCTGCATCCGGGTCGAAAGCCTCTTCGGCGGAAGGCTCCTCGGGCAGCGCGCCAACCTGCGCCGTGGCGGCCTGCAGCACCGGCGCCACCGCCTCGGCCTGGGCCTGGATCAGTTGCGCACCGGGCTGGGCGTCGGTGACCTGGCCGGCCACCAGATTGGCATCACGCACCCCGGTATCGGCCTGGGACACATCGTCTGCTGGCAATTTGTTGCCGTCATCGGCAACAGCCGTTTTGTCAGCCGGGTCTTTCTTGCCGTACGCTGGCGCCTCAGGTTTATCCTTGGGCTTGGCCTGGGCGGCTTTGTCATCCTGCGAGGCTGCCTTTTCACGCCCCTGCCGTGCCATCACCTGGCCAAAGCCGTCGCCCTTGTCGCCCAGCGCCTGCAGCGGTTTGTCCGCCTGCGCGGTGGCAGAGCGCGAGGCACTGGCAATGGCGTTGGTTTGCAACAAAGGGTTGGGTGCGACAGGCATCGAGCGGTCTCCGCGCCAGAAACAAAAAAATAATCCGCTCAGAGACAGGCAAGACTCGCGCCAAGTTGTGTATCAGCCCGCTGAAATACGCTGCTGCTCACCCCGGTAGAAGCGCTGCACCTCGACGAATTCCTCGTCGATGCGGTTGATCAGGTCCTCTATGCCATACAGCGGGGGCCGCCGTGCGCGCTCCTCCAGCTGCTGGCACAGGCCGGCCAGGGCTACAGCCCCCATGTTGCTGCTGCTACCCTTGAAGCTGTGGGCAGCCGCACCCAGCTCTTCGGCGCTTTTGGCCGCGTGCAACTGGCCCAGCCGCCGCTCGGAATCGTCGAGAAACGTCTGCACCAACTGCAGGTAGCCATCCTCCATGACCTCACGCAGGTCACTGAGCACCTTGTGGTCAATATGCATGTCAGTCACTTGCTCACTCCTTGATCAAGCCAGATTATGCCCGAGCCAGCCAGTGGCTCACCATACGAACGCCACATACGCGCACCGCCCGCCTTCACTCCAGCGCGCATCGCTGGCTAACCGCCGCACCAGGTTCAGGCCACGCCCGCTCAGCCCCTGGTCCAGCGAAGGCTGCGACAGTACCCGCTGCACATCGAAACCCGCACCGCTGTCGCGAACCTCGATACTCAGACGCCCGCCATCGGCAAGCGGTTCAACCTTGAAATCGATGCGCACAAAGCCGTCTGTCAGCACGCCCAGGCGCCGGGCACGCTCCTGATAATAGTCGGCAAAACCCTGCACATCGCGCTTGAGCCGCGAGTCCAGCCCTAGCACACCATGCTCCAGGGCATTGGAATACAACTCGCTGAGGACGCTGTGCAAACTGCCGGTACGCGCACGAAGCCCATGAATCTCCTGCAACAACTGCACCAGGTAAGGGATCGGGTTAAAGCACTTCAGGCTCTCGCCGCGCACTTCGAAGCCCAGCGACCAGTCCTGCGGGCTGAAACGACCGCTATCAGCGTAGACCATCGGCGCGGGCACCCGCTCCTCGGCGCCGAACATGCGAATATCACACAAACTGATGTCGTCGCGCGGGCGCCCGCCAAAGCGCGCCAGGGCCTGCATCACTTCGTCGAACAACCGCACCGGGTCGCGGTTGTTGGTCAGCACCGCCAGCAGGCGCTGCACACCGAACAGGCGCTCCTGGTCATCAGCCGTGTCGAGCACGCCGTCCGACAGCAGCAACAGGCGCTCACCCGGCGCCAACGGAAGCACTTCGGCGCTGTCATCAAAACGCTCGGCAGCCAGAATACCCAGCGGCAGATGCCGCGAGCTCAGCGCTGACAGCACCTGGCCATCCACCGACAGCCGATAGCCATCGGGCATACCGCCATTCCACACTTCCACCGAGCCGCGCTGCACGCTGAGGTTGAGCAGTATCGCGCAACAGAACATGTCCACCGGCAGGATGCGTTTGAGCTTGGCGTTCATCTCGCGCAGGATCGGCGCCATGCCGTAACCCTTGGCGGTCATGCCGTAAAACACCTCGGCCAGCGGCATGGCGCCAACCGCCGCTGGCAAGCCATGGCCGGTAAAGTCGCCCAGCAGCACGCGCATGTCACCGGACGGCGTGAACGCAGCCAGCATCAGGTCACCATTGAACAGCGCATACGGCGACTGCAGGTAGCGGATGTTGGGCGCAGAAAGGCAACCGGAGTGGGCCACCTTGTCGAAAACGGCCTTGGCCACCCGCTGCTCGTTGAGCAGGTGGTGATGGTGCCGGGTGATCTGGTCACGCTGCTCCAGCACAGTGGCTTGCAACCGGCGCAACCGATCCATGGCACGGATCTTGGCAGCGAGGATCACCGCGCTGTAGGGCTTGGCCATGAAGTCATCGCCACCCGCCTCCAGGCAGCGCACCAGGCCTTCCTCTTCGTTCAGCGACGTCAGGAAAATGATCGGCACCAGTGCCTCGCCGGCCAGGGCCTTGATCTGCCGCGCCGCCTCGAAGCCGTCCATTACCGGCATCAGCGCGTCCAGCAACACCAGCTGTGGGCACCGCTCCTGAAACAGTGCCACTGCCTGCTCGCCGTTTTCCGCGGTGAATACCTGGTGGCCCTGGCGACGGACGATCTGCGCCAGCAGCAGGCGGTCGGCGGCACCGTCCTCGGCGACCAGCACGGTCAACGGCTGTTCGGCCGGCATGTCGGCGCTCAACTGATATCGAAGAGTTTTTCGAAATTGGAGATGGCGAGTATCTTGCGCACGTCGGAGCTGGCATGCACCACCCGCACATCCGACTCATCGCCACCCGCGTGGTCGCGCAGCAACAGCAGCATGCCGAGTGCGGAACTGTCGAGGTAGGTGGTGTCTTTCAGGTCGACGATCACCGAATCGGGGCGATCGGGCTGGCGTTCGTAGGCGTCTCGAAATTCCTGATGTTTGCCGAAATCGAAGCGCCCCTTGATCTTGATCGTCAGCTTTTTCCCGTCCTGCGAAAAGTCAGTCTCGACTGCCATGCTAGCGATTCCTTCGATGATGGCGGATGCAACTCCATTAAGGTTTAGCAGGCGATGGCAGGGGTGGCAAGGTCATACCTGTACCGGCGATAGGGCCGGCACAGGCTAGAGATGGCTTTGGCTGGGCAAGCGCTGAGACAACTCGTCCAGCAACCGCTGCTCACGCTTGTCCTCGGCTCGCCGGGCTTCGTCCCTGTAACGCTGCACCAGCTTGCGCAATCCCTCCACCCGGGCATAGGCCTGCTGCCAGGTACCACGGGCGTTGTTGAGGTTGTTCTGGTGCCACACCAGGCTCTGACGCTGCTGGGTCATGGCCGTTTCCAGCTGCCCCAGAAAACGCTGGTAGTTGACCAGCCAGCTGCCATTCACGCCCTGCCCGCCACGGTTGATCCACTGCAGCTGGTAGTCCTCGCGAAAACGCTCCAACTCGGCCAACTTGGCCTGGGCCGTGGCCACCTGCTGCTGGAAGTGCCCTAGGCGCTGAGCGGCCTTACGCTCGGCCTCCTCGGCCATGTCCACCACCGGCGCCAGACGCGCGGCGCGTCCGGGCAGCGCCATGGCTTATCAGCCTGCCGGGGGCGTGAAAATCGCCCCCAGCTGTTCGCGGCTCTGCGTCATGCCCACATTCTCGTGCAGCCCTTGGCGCAGAAACTCCACCAGCTTCGATTGCAAGGCGATGGCCAGGTCGGTCTCCGGATCACCGCCGGCCACGTAGGCACCCACGCTAATCAGGTCGCGGCTTTGCGACAGGCGCGACCACAGTTGCTTGAACTTCTGCGCCTGACGCAAATGATCGGCATCGACCACCTGGGGCATGACCCGGCTGATCGACGCTTCGATGTCGATGGCCGGGTAATGGCCTTCCTCGGCCAACCGGCGCGACAGCACAAAGTGACCGTCAAGCACGCCCCGCGCCGAGTCGGCGATCGGGTCCTGCTGGTCGTCGCCCTCTGACAGCACGGTATAGAACGCCGTGATCGATCCACCGCCCGGCTCGCCATTGCCCGCCCGCTCCACCAGCTTGGGCAGCTTGGCGAACACCGATGGCGGGTAACCGCGAGTGGCCGGCGGCTCGCCGATGGCCAGGGCGATTTCCCGCTGGGCCTGGGCGAAACGGGTCAAGGAGTCCATCAGCAACAGCACATTCTTGCCCTTGTCGCGGAAGTACTCGGCGATGCGCGTGCAGTACATGGCCGCACGCAGACGCATCAGCGGCGCATCGTCGGCCGGCGACGCCACCACCACCGAGCGTTTGAGGCCCTCTTCACCGAGGATATGCTCGATGAACTCCTTCACTTCGCGGCCCCGCTCACCGATCAGCCCAACCACGATGATTTCGGCTTCGGTGAAGCGAGTCATCATGCCCAGCAGCACCGATTTACCCACGCCGGTACCGGCAAACAGGCCCAACCGCTGGCCACGGCCAACGGTAAGCAGACCATTGATGCTGCGAATACCCACGTCCAGCGGCTTGCTGATGGGGTCGCGGTTGAGCGGGTTGATCACCGGGCCGTCCATCGGCACCCAGTCCTCGGCCTTCATCCCGCCCTTGCCATCCAGCGCGCGGCCGGCACCGTCGAGCACGCGGCCGAGCATGCTCATCCCCATGGGCAGACGTCCGCCGTCGTCCAGCGGCACCACCCGCGCCCCCGGTGCAATACCGACGATGCTGCCCACCGGCATAAGAAACACCTTGGGCCCGGCAAAGCCCATGACTTCGGCCTCGACCTGCACCGGGTGGTAACTGTCGTCGTTGATCACCAGGCAGCGGCTGCCCACCGCAGCACGCAGGCCTTCGGCCTCCAGGGTGAGCCCGACCATGCGCAGCAGGCGGCCTTCGACGATGGGCTGGGCCGGCAGCTCGATGCCCTCGGCATAACTGCCCAGGCGCTTGCCGAAGCTGGTGCGTTCAAGGCGCATCAGGGGTATCCATCGGGCTGGCCAGATCTACCGTCATATCCGGCGCTGCCGGGTGCAGTGCATGGTCGTGCAACTGGTCGAACAGTTGTGCCACGGCTTTTTCGATGCGTGTTTCCATGGTTGCATCGATACGGCTGTGAAGCGTCTCGATACGGCAACCGCCTGGCAGCAGTGCACTGTCCTCCAGCAGCCGCCAGCTTTCCTCATGGCGTTCGCGCAGGGCCTTGGCCAGCTCGAAATCCTGCGGGTTGAGGTGGATGCGGATATTGTCTGCACCCATGGGCAGCAGCTTGAGCGCTTCGCGCAGCACTTGGGTGATCTGGCTGGAGTCGCTGCGCAGCTCGCGGCCGATCACCTGGCGCGTCATGTGGGCCACCAGATGCACCAGTGTTTTCTCGATCTGCGTGTCCTGCTCGGCGATCGGCTCCATCAGGTTGGCCATCAGCCGGTCAAGGCTTTCGAGCTTGGCCTTCAGAGCCTCTTCGGCCTCCTGTCGAACCTTGAGCTGGGTGCTGTGAAAACCTTCGCGCTCACCGGTGGCAAAGCCCTCGTTGTAGGCCTCTTGCCGGATCGCTTCGAGTTCTTCCAGGGTCAGCGGCTGGACTTCTTCCAGCGGCACTTCCTCGACTTCCTCGATGACCTCGGGTTCAGGCTCAGGCTCCGGTTCGGGCTCCGGTTCCGGGTCGAAGCTGGGCAGCGCCCACACGTCCACGCCCTCAAGGTCGCGGGCGCGGATCAGGTCGCTGGGGTGGTGTTCTTTGCTGGACATGTTTTCAGGTACTCAAAACCATGCGCAGCCGTCGCAATCCCTGTGGGAGCGGGTTTACCCGCGAATGCGTCGGCAGCGACAACCTCTATCTCCTGGCCTGACGCCTTCGCGGGTAAACCCGCTCCCACAGGGGACTGCGTAGGCGGGCAGATCGCGAAAAACCTAGATCATTTCCTCGGCGCCTTTGCCGCCGAGCACGATCTCGCCGGCCTCGGCCATACGTCGGGCAATGGTAAGGATTTCCTTCTGTGCCGTTTCCACGTCGCTGACCCGTACTGGCCCCTTGGCCTCCAGGTCGTCGCGCAGCAGCTCCGAAGCACGCTTGGACATGTTCTTGAAGATCTTGTCCTTGACCCGCTCGTCGGCGCCCTTGAGCGACACCACCAGCACGTCGGACGACACTTCACGCAACAGCGCCTGGATACCGCGATCGTCGACGTCGGCCAGGTTGTTGAAGACGAACATCAGGTCTTCGATCTGCTCCGACAGGTCGCTGTCGATTTCGCGGATCGCGTCCATCAGCGCACCTTCCACGGAGCTGTCGAGGAAGTTCATGATGTCGGCAGCACGCTTGATGCCACCCAAGGTGGTACGCGCCGCATTGGAGTTGCCCGAGAACTGCTTCTCGAGGATCTGGTTCAGCTCTTTCAACGCCGCTGGCTGCACAGTGTTCAGCGACGACACGCGCAGGACGATGTCCAGCCGCACCTTGTGGTCGAAGTTGCTCAGCACTTCACCGGCCTGGTCCGGGTCGAGGTACGCCACCACGATGGCCTGGATCTGCGGGTGCTCATAGCGGATCACGTCGGCGACAGCACGCGGCTCCATCCACTTCAGGCTGTCCAGGCCACTGGTGTTGCCACCGAGCAGGATGCGGTCGACCAAGCCATTGGCCTTGTCCTCGCCCAAGGCCTGGTTGAGCATCTTGCGGATGTAGGCATCGGACCCCACGCCCAGACTGGTCTGGTCGCCGACGATGTCGACGAACTCGCTCATCACCTGTTCCACCTGGTCACGGTGCACATTGCCCATCTGCGCCATGGCCACACCCACCCGCTGCACCTCCTTGGGGCCCATGTGCCGCAGCACCTGGGCCGCATCGGTCTCGCCCAGCGAGAGCAGAAGGATCGCAGCCTTGTCGACGCGGCTCAGCTTGGCGGTAACGGCTCGGTTATCACTCATCGGCGTTGATCCAGTCTTTCACGACCTGGGCGACACGGCCCGGGTCTTCGGCCACCAGGCCTTTGATTGCGTTGAGCTGTGCCTCGTAACCCTCGCTCGGGCTAGGCAGCAGAATGCTTGTCGGGCCACCCAGGCTGACGCGGTCGTTGGCCAGTTCGCCATCCAACCCCACCATGCCGCCCAGCTCCATGTCGCTATCCGAGGCAGCCTGCTTGCCGCCCCCTGTGATGTTGTTCAGCACTGGCCGCAGCACACCGAATACCAGCACCAGGATGAACACCACGCCCAGCACCTGCTTGACGATGTCCCAGAACCACGGCTGCTGATAGAAGGCGATATCGGCAATTTCTTCGCCACGGTCGGCGGCGAATGGCACGTTGATCACCGTCACGCTGTCGCCACGGCTGGCATCGAAGCCCACGGCGTCCTGCACCAGGCGGGTAAAGCGAGCCAGGTCCTCGGCGCCCCACGGCGCGCGCGTGCTGTCGCCAGTGGCCGGGTCGATCTTGACCTGATCGTCCACCACCACGGCCACTGACAGACGGGTCATACGCCCTTGTTGCTGGCGGGTGTGGCTGATGGAACGGTCCAGTTCGAAGTTCTTGGTGCTTTGCTGGCGTTTGTCCGACGGGTACGGCGCGAGCATCGGCTGGCCGGTGGCCGGGTCCATGATCTGCTGGCCGTTGGCATCCACCAGCGGCTGGCCAGGCTGAATGGCCGCAGCCGGGGTGGCAGCGCCACCGGTGGTTTGCGGGGCCGAGGCCGCGCCAGGTGGCTGGTTGCTCAGTGCGCCAGGCACGCCTTGCGGGCCTTGACTGCTGGCGCGTTGCTCATCGACCGACTGCTCGCTGCGCAACGCTGGCTGATCGGGGTTGAACTGCTCGGAGGTGGACTCCACCGCACTGAAGTCCAGGTCCGCCGACACTTCGGCCTTGTAGCGGTCGTTGCCCAGCACGGGCTGCAGGATGTTGTGCACACGCTGGGTAAGCATACTTTCCACCCGGCGGCTGTAGTCGAACTGCTTGCCGGCCTGGGTGAGCGCGGAGTCCTGGATCTGTTCGGACAGCAGGTTGCCCTTCTGGTCGACCACGGTGACCTGTGATTTGTCCAGCTCTGGCACGCTGGTGGCGACCAGGTTGACGATGGCCATCACCTGCCCGGCTTCCAGGGCACGGCCCGGGTACAGCTCGACCAGCACCGAGGCGCTGGGCTTGCGTTCATCGCGCACGAATACCGAGCTTTTCGGGATGGCCAGGTGCACGCGTGCACCCTTGACATTGTTCAGGCTGGAAACAGTACGCGCCAGCTCACCTTCCAGGCTGCGGCGGTAGCGGGTGGCCTCCATGAACTGGCTGGTGCCCAGGCCCTGCTCCTTGTCGAGCAGCTCGAAACCCACGTTGCCGTCGCTCGGCGCCACCCCGGCGGCGGCCAGCTTCAGGCGCGCACGGGAGAGATCGTCGGCTTTGACCAGCAGAGCACCCGAGTTGGGTTCCACGTTATAAGGGATATCAGCAGCGGCCAGGGTGTCCATGACCTGCTTGGTGTCCATGCCCGACAGACTGCCGTACAACGGACGATAATCGGGTTGTTGCGACCACAGCACCACAGCAAAGCCGATCGCCACGCTGGCCGCCAGGCCGACCATGAGGCCGATCTGCCGCAGCATGGGCATCTGTGCGATGTTTTCCAGGAACGACATACCGGGCAGCGGCCGCTTGGCCGCTGGCGCGCCAGTCTTGGCAGGGGGGTTGTCGACGACTGCTTCAGCCATGGTTTACATCCGTCCTCAAACCGGCATCTGCATGATGTCCTGGTACGCCTGGACTACCTTGTTGCGCACCTGGGTCAGGGCCTGCATCGACACGCTGGCCTTTTGCGAAGCGATCATCACGTCGGTCAGGTCGACGCCGCTCTTGCCGATTTCGAAGGCATTGGCCAGCTGGGTCGAGGCCTGCTGCGTCTCATGCACCTTGCCGATGGCCTGGCCGAGCATGTCGGCAAAGGTACTTTGCCCCGGCGCCAGCTCTGGGGCAGCAGTAACCTTCGGCAACGACATGGCATCGGCCTGCATGGCCCGCATGTCCAACATCAGACGATTGAATTCAACACCTTGGCTCATGACCCTTCTCTCTCCCTGCAGCCGCATTTTTTTGACACTCATGCGGCGGATAGCCTACGTAAAGCAACAAAGGTGCCAGCCTATGTATGTGAGCCAAGCAATTGGGGTCCGCTTTGCGGCCCCAAAGCTCTTCAGCCGAACAGGCTGGCTTCTACATCGAACCCGGCGTCACGCATCTGCGCCAGCTTGTAGCGTAGGGTGCGCGGGCTGATCCCGAGGCGCTCGGCTGCCTCCTTGCGGCGGCCGCGCTCGGCACGCAGGGTGTCGATGATCATCTGGTACTCGTGGCGGCGCATGTCATCACCCAGTCCGCTGGCCTCAGTAACCACCTCAGGTGATGGCTCGGTGCCGGCCGACAATGGAATGGCGCCCTCCAGACAAAAATCCGCCGCCTCAATCACCCCACCTTGCTGCAGGATCAGCGCCCGCTGCAGGGCGTTGTCCAGTTCGCGCACGTTGCCTGGCCAGGCGTGCGCCTGCAGGCAGGCCCGGGCCGCGGGCGAGAGGCGCACCGGGGCATGCTTCATCTTGGCCACATGCCGCGCCAACAGGCGCTCGGCCAGTTGCAGGATGTCGCCTGGGCGCTCGCGCAGCGGGCGCCAGGCCAGCGGAAACACCGACAGGCGATAGTACAGGTCTTCGCGGAAGCGCCCGGCCGCCACCTCGCCCGCCAGGTCACGGTTGGTGGTGGCCAGTACACGTATGTCGAGGCTGATCGGCTTGCGCCCACCTACCCGCTCCACCTCGCGCTCCTGCAGCACACGCAGCAGCTTGGCCTGCAAGGCCATGGGCATCTCCGAGATCTCGTCGAGCAGCAACGTGCCACCTTCGGCCTGTTCGAACTTGCCGGCCTGGGCAGCGATAGCGCCGGTGAAGGCGCCCTTCTCGTGACCGAACAGAGTAGCCTCAAGCATATTGTCGGGGATCGCCGCACAGTTGATCGCGACGAAGGGCTGCGCGGCACGGGGCGACTGCTGGTGAATGTAGCGCGCCAGCACTTCCTTGCCAGTACCGGACTCGCCGGAAATCAGCACGGTCGAGTCGCTGCGCGCCACCCGGGCGGCCAGCTCCAGCAACTGGCGGCTGGCCGGCTCGCAGGCCACCGGCCCTTCTTCGCCGGTCACGCGGCCGGCGGCATGCCGCTCGACCAGGCTGAGCAGCGCCTTGGGCTCGAACGGCTTGACCAGGTAGTCGGCAGCGCCCTGGCGCATCGCCTCGACCGCACGCTCGACGGCGGCGTGCGCGGTCATCAGCAACACCGGCAACTGCGGTTGCTGGCGGCGCAGCTGGCTGAGCAACTGGTGCCCGTCCATGCCGGGCATGTTCACGTCACTGACCACCAGGCTGAAGGCGTCATCCAGCACGACGTCCAGCGCTTCTTCGGCACTGCCCACCGCCTGGTAGGCGAAACCGCCGATTTCCAGGGTATCGCCCAGCGCCTGGCGCAATACGCGGTCGTCCTCGACCAGCAGCACCTTGATTGCCATCACACCCCCTCCGCCAATTGCCCGTCGATCAAGGGCAGCTCTACCCGCACGCAAGTACCACGGCCCACTTTCGAACGCAGGCTGATCCTGCCCTGGTGTGCGCGCACCACGGCCTTGACCACGGCCAGGCCCAAACCGGTACCGGTGGCCTTGGTGGTCAGGAACGGCTCACCCAGGCGGCCGAGCAAATCGGCATCGATACCGCAGCCAGCATCGCTGACGCACAGGTGCAAGGTGCGTTCACGGCGATACACGTGCACCTTCAGCCGTGCCGGCCCGTCGCTGGCCTGCAGGGCATTTTCGACCAGGTTGAGCAAGGCCCCCACCAGGGTGTCGCGGTTGCACAGCAGCTCACCCAGGTGGCTGTCACACTGCCAGCGCACGGCATGCCCCTGCACATGCACCTGGGCCGCCTGCTGCAGCGCCTGGAACAAGGCTTTCGGAGTAACCCGATCACCCAGCGGCAGCTCGCCACGGGCGAACACCAGCATGTCGCGCACCTGGTGCTCGAGTTCGTGCAGACGTTCCTTCAGGGTGCCGGCAAAGCGCTGGCGGGTTTCCGCGCTCAGCTGTTGCTCGCTATCGGCCAGATGACTGGCGTACAGCATGGCTGCCGACAGCGGCGTACGGATTTGATGCGCCAGCGAAGCGACCATACGCCCCAGCGACGACAACCGCTCGTGGCGCGCCAGCTGGTCTTGCAGGCGACGGGTTTCAGTCAGGTCATTGAGCAGCACCAGTTGGCCGGGCTCGGCGTCCAGCGAACGGGTGGCGATCGACAGGCGACGGCCGTCGCGCAACGAGACTTCGTGGCCATCGTCCTTGCGCGGGGCAAAGCTGCGAGCGATCACCTGGCGCCACAACTGGCCAATCAGCGGCTCACCGAGCAACTCGCAGGCAGCCGGGTTGGCTTCACGCACCAGGCCCTGGCCGTCGATCACGATCACCCCGCCGGGTAGCAGATCCAACAGGTTTTGCAGGCGATTGGCCAGGCGTTCCTTTTCGCTGAGTTCGGCGATGCGCTGGGCGCTGACCACGGCCAGCTCACCCTTGAGCTCACTGACCCGGGCTTCGAGCAGGCTGTAGGACTGGCTCAACTGGCTGGACACCTGATTGAACAAGGCGAAGGCTTGCTCGACACCCTGACGGCTTTCCTGTTCCACCGGGGTTTGCCCCTGCAGGTCGGGGGCTAGGGATACGTGGGCGGCCTGGGGCATCGTGCTCTCTCGCGTGGCTGACCGTCATAAAAACGGTATGGTGCCAGCGGTGTAGCAATAGCCGTGCCGGGGATGGGGGCTTTGGGTATGACTTGGGTTTTGTGACAGGGCGGAAATCGAGCGCCGCCCACGCGGCGCATCGCGAGCTGCGCTCGCTCCTACGTTTATTTCGGGCCAATTGCTCCTGGGGGGATTTGCGCGCGGACGCCTTGGCGCATGGCGCGACATTACGCCCTACAAACAAGGCGGTCGCGCGCGCCTGCCACAGGCGTTACTGGCCGAAAACAAACGTAGGAGCGAGCGCAGCTCGCGATGCGCCGCGCGGGCGGCGCTCGATTTCCGCCTCACCACAAAACCCAAGGCGAACAACCCACCCCAACATCAGTCCTCTGCCTGGTCCTCGCCGCCCTGGCGGCTCATGCCGTACTTGCGCATCTTCTCGACCAGGGTGGTCCGGCGAATGCGCAAACGTTCAGCCGCGCGCGCAACGATACCGTTGGCATCGTCCAGCGCCTGCTGGATCAGGCCCTGCTCCAGGCTACCGAGGTAGTCTTTCAGGTCGAGCCCTTCTGGCGGCAGCATGGCATGGTTGCTGAAGTTCGGCGTATGGCCATTGATCGCCACGCGCTCTTCCAGGTCGCTGCGCAGGCTGTCGACCATCTGCTCGTCTTCATCATCGACGTAGCGGAACTTCTTCGGCAACTCGGACACGCCAATCACCCCGTACGGGTGCATGATCGCCATGCGCTCGACCAGGTTGGCCAGCTCACGCACGTTACCCGGCCAGCCGTGGCGGCACAGCGACATGATCGAGGCAGAGTTGAAGCGGATGGAGCCGCGTTTCTCATGCTCCATGCGCGAGATCAGCTCGTTCATCAGCAGCGGGATATCTTCCACCCGCTCACGCAGCGGCGCCATCTCGATGGGGAACACGTTCAGGCGGTAATACAGATCTTCACGGAAGGTGCCGTCCTCGATCATGGTCTCGAGGTTCTTGTGCGTCGCGGCGATGATGCGCACATCGATGCTCTGGGTCTTGTTGCTACCCACGCGTTCGAAGGTACGCTCCTGCAGCACACGCAGCAGCTTGACCTGCATCGGCAACGGCATGTCGCCAATTTCATCAAGGAACAAGGTACCGCCGTTGGCCAGCTCGAAACGCCCGGCACGGCTGGTGATCGCACCGGTAAAGGCACCCTTCTCGTGGCCGAACAGCTCGCTTTCCAACAACTCGGCCGGGATCGCGCCACAGTTGACCGGCACGAACGGCGCTTCGCGGCGCTTGGAGTGGTAGTGCAGGTTACGCGCCACCACTTCCTTGCCCGTGCCCGACTCGCCCAGGATCAACACGCTGGCATCGGTGTCGGCCACTTGCTGCATCATCTGCCGCACATGCTGGATGGCACGGCTGGTGCCGACCAGGCTGCGGAACAGATTGGGCTCGCGCTGGCGGCCGCGCTCGCGCGCCTGGTCGTACATTTCGCGATAGACCTGGGCACGGTGCAGCGAATCCAGCAGCTGGCTGTAGCTTGGCGGCATTTCCAGATTGGAAAGCACACGGCGGCGAAGGTCTTCCGGCAGCTCGGCCGAAGAAATTTCACCTAAAAGCAGAACCGGAAGGAACTCATCCCAGGCAGCCACTGTCTTAAGTAGCCCAAGGAGATTGCCCGACGCGTTCACGGTGCCGACAAGCACACACAACACTTCGCGACTGGAAGACAACGGCTCGACGACTTGCTGCCAGTCCTGGCTTGAGCAAGCGATGTTTTCTTCGCCGAGAAAATTGAGCACCACCGCCAGGTCGCGGCGGCGTGCGCTGTCGTCGTCGATCAGCAGAATCTTGGTTTCACGCCACATGCAATAGCAACTTCCCTAGTCATATCGGCGCCCTGCGGGCGTGCTCGACATCATTCCGACTGAATGGTCAGTGTTCGGACGTCTGAAATTCGAAAACAGCCACTAGTAAAGTCAAAAACTTAAAGGCAGTCAAATTTATGGCGCCGAAGCGTTGCATTCTGGCCAGCTTCAGCTGAACAGATGGTATACCTTTGTGGCGTGTTTCGCTTGGTTGATATTCGACATTTGTGTGACCAAGGATTGACGCTCGTCACTTGCAACGTCGATTAGCTGACGATAAACCGCCATCAAGGCCTCTAGGTTGGCCCTTACAGCCGCCTCATCTTCCTGCGCTTCCTGCAGCACTTCATCCATCAACGCGCGACAAGCCAGGTCCAGCTCACCGATGGCCGCCCAGTCGCGCGCTTGCAGGGCCTCGCTCAGGGCCTGACGGGTGTCTTCGATTTGCTGCAACGCGCTCATGGGAACTCCTGGGTTATTGCGCGGCGGAGGCGATGGCATCCCAGCCGCTTTTGACGGTGATCATCAGCTGGGCGACTTCGTCGATGATGGCCGGGTCGCTGTGCAGGTTGGCTTGGGTCAGGCGACGCGCCATGTAGTCGTACAGGCTGTCGAGGCGATCCAGCTCGTCCGGGTTGTCGGTCTTTTCCTTGTCCAGCCCCTCACGCAGGCCGCCGATGATGTCGATGGCCTTGCCCAGCATCAGCCCCTTCTGCGCGACATCGCCGCGAGTAATGGCGCCCTTCGCCTGAGCCATGCGATCGAGCGAGCCCTCCATCAGCATTTGCACCAGGCGGTGCGGAGTGGCTTCGGAAATTTGGGCGTGGGAATTGACCTTCTGGTACTGGCGAAGGGCTCTCATCGGGTGCATGGGGGATCCTCAGTGAACGGGGCTGGACAGGGGCCGCATACCTATAGCATCGGCCTCAGCCCGGTTTTCTTTAACGTAATCAGTCGTCGCTGTTGGACTTGTTCAGGGCATTGAGCGTGGTCATCACGCTGTCGCTGGTGGCCTTGAGCTGAGCAACCATGGTGTCCATGGCGTTATATTTTTTGGTCAGCGTATCGGTAAGCGAAGTAATGCGGCGATCAAGCGCTGCCTGCGCCTCATCTAGCTCCTTGAGCTGGTTGGTCAAGTTTGTCTGGCGAGTCTCCAGTATCCCGCCAGTTTTTACATAATCTTCGGTAGTGTTTGTCAGCCGGGTCAGCAAGCCATCTTTACCGGTAAACAGCCCACTGATGTCAGCCCCGTAGGTCTTGACCGCCGCATCCCATTTTTTATCGTTTAATTCCAGCAGGCCGGTCTTCTGGACAGTATTGATACCCAGCTGCGACAGACTACTCAGCCCGGCACTCCCCACGCTACGAGTGATCTCGCTACGGATCGAGTTGACTAGCGAGCGCATGGTTGCGTCGCCGGTCAACGCTGCCGCCCCGGTAGCAGCGCCGTCAGCGCCCGTGGTGACCTTGGTCTGGGCGTTGACCGCTGTCATAAGCGCGTTGTAGGCCGTGACAAAAGACTGTACTGAGGTCTTTAAGGTGTCGTTGTTGCTGGCGATACCAAGGCTGGCCTTACCCTCTTTGACCAGCGTGATATCGACCCCACTGACAGCCCCAGTGACAGTATTGGACGCTGACTCTAGCTCCAGACCGTCCAGTGTATATTTGGCATTTTGCGGTTTAGCGACCGTTGTGACATCGGTCGCCATGCTGGCGGTGCCACCAAGCGTCAACTCGGTACCCTCGCCCATCTTTGTAGACGAGAATATCAGCCGCGAACCTTTGGCATCTGTAACGATGTTGGCTGTAATGCCTTTGGACTGAAGTTGGCCGTTGATCGCATCGCGAGCCTGCTGCAGCGTTGCACCGTCGGCGATGGTCACGCTGTGAGTTGAGCTGCCTTGGCTGATAGTGAGGGTCTGGGGCTCGCCCGAATCGTTGACCACGGTAGAGGTCTTGTCATAAACCTGCGTCGATATCTTCGAAGCAGTTGCCAATTGGGTTACTTCAAGCGCGTAATTGCCCGACGAAGCCCCGTCGCCCAGTTTGATCTTTGCAATCGCCTCGTCGGAAGACGACGACGCCAAGCCAGAGAAGCTAGACGCTGTATTCAGTTTGGCGATAGCTGCACGGAACGTATCCAGCGCACTTTTGATGGTACCGATGGCCGACAGCGAGGTAGTGGCAGTGGTGGCTTGGGTGTTGATCTGCTTCTGCTTTGGTGCCTTTTCAGCACTGGCCAACGCCGCAACGATTTCGTCGATCTTAAGACCAGAACCCAGGCCGGTAATAGTTGAACTCGCCATCTTCACTCTCCATTTCGGTGACCGTCGAAAAACCGACGAAAACGCGTCCGTGCGGCTTTACAACAAAAGCCGTGCCAATCACACCTGAATGTCGAACAACAGGCTATTGGCATCCTTCAGGTTTTCCGCCAGCTTCAGCGCCACTTCCGAGGGCAGCTGGCGGATGACTTCGCCGCTTTGGCGGGCAATGACCTTGACCACCACCTGGCCAGTGGAGTCATCGATCGAAAAGTCGAGTTGTCGCTCTGAAGCCTTGACGAAGTCCTGGATGGCACTGATGGCGCTTTCCAGGTCTTGCCGGGCTGCAGGCTGGGATTCTTTATCGACCGGCTCATTGGTTGCCTGGTCGCTTGCTTGCCGCTTGCTCGTCGTAGTGTCGGGCGAAGCGGAGGCGGGATAGGACAGGCCCAGTTTCACGCTCATATCCATTTCTTACACCTCTTCTTCTTGAAAAGACGAAAGGGTACGTCACGGTACCCTTCGTCAAACTACTCAGCTTTTGGTATTAGCCCAGCAGTTTCAGTACCGACGATGGCAGTTGGTTAGCCTGGGACAGGATCGCGGTGGAGGCCTGTTGCAGGGTTTGCTGCTTGGTCAGTTCGGCAGTTTCAGATGCGAAGTCAGCATCCTGAACACGGCTGCGGGCAGCAGTGGAGTTTTCGCCGATGCTCTGCAGGTTATCGACGGTGCTGTCGAAACGGTTTTGCACGGCACCCAGTTGGGAACGCTGGCTGTCTACCTGCTGGATTGCACCATCCAGAGCCTGGATGGCTTGCTGGGCGCTGGCGGCATCCAGGATGCTCAGGTCGTTGACCGAAGTATTCATAGTCACTGCGTTAGTAGTACCAGCGCTCAGACCCAAAGCGGCAAGGCCGGTGCCATTGCTACCATCTGCAATCACGATGTTTTGGTCAGCGAACAGGCCCAAGGTACCATCGTCGTTCACAGAGGCAGTGACGCCGCTGCTCGAGCTGTTGATTGCTGCAGCGATTGCCGCCATGTCGTCGTCTTTCTTAAATTTGACTTCGACATTGTTGACGGTGATCGAGGTGGCCTCGGTCAGCTTGGCTTTGGTGTTACCGGAGGTCAGGCCCAAAGTGTCCAGCGCGCCAGCACTGTTGTTTTCCAGCTTGATGTCTTTGCCGTCGGCCGAGGTCAGAATCAGACGACCATCAGCGCTGGCGCTAGCGGTCACACCAGTGGCCTTGGTACCAGCGCCAGAACCAACACCACCAGCACCATCATTGATCGAGGCAACGATAGAGCTCAGGGTATCGCCGGCCTTGAAGCTGAACCCCTGACCATTCACTTTGATGGAAGCATCGGAAGTCAGGCCAGTCTTGGTAGCTATAGTCTGATCAGCTGCGGCGGTGTTATACCCAAGCTTGGTAGCAATAGCGGTAGTAGTAGACTGCCCAATTGTAAAGTCAGTTTTGGAGCTCAGGCTGAGAGAACCGGTACCATCAGGATTTTTGGCGATTTTAGCGGTAACACCAGTTTCAGAAGAGAACTGGTTAACTTTATTAACTACATCTTCAAGAGTATCGGTGGCCGCCAATTTAACTACGGAGCTACCAATGATCAAATCACCATCAGCACCCATTGCCTGTTTACTGAGGACTTTCGTCCCTGTGACAGCTGCGGCCCCCGCAAGGTTGGCACCAGAAGTCACCCCCAGCGCAGCAAGTGTACCAGCGGTGCCGCCCAGCGCCACGTCGCCAGTACCTGCAGTACCTGCGTTCGTCAATCGCAGCTGGCCATCCACATTGGAAGCAGTGACATTCGGCACTTTGGCGTCATTGATTTTCTTAACGATGCTATCCAAATCGTCGGTAGCAACCAGAGCGATATTACTCGCACCGATGGACAGAGTACCCGCACCAGCTGCACCCAACGTTTTGTTTTCAACACTAAATTTGGTAGCACTAACATCATTAGCATTGGAAGTAATAACGTCGGACTTGCCCGTCACAACCGCACTCAGCTTATTTGTACCAGCATCTACCGAAGCTTCGCTATAAGTACCTTTCAACTCACTAGCGCTAACGCTCTTCATGCCAAACGAGATAGTTTCGTTCGCATTCGCGCCAACCTGGAAGCTGGTGCTGGTGAAAGTACCGTCCAGCAGGTTACGACCACCGAAAGTAGTGGTGCTGGAAATACGGGTCAGTTCGCCCGACAGCGCGGTGAACTCTTGCTGCAGCGAGGTGCGGTCTTCATCGCTGTTCGAGCCGTTCGCCGATTGCAGAGCCAATTCACGCATACGCTGCAGAATGTTGGTGGAAGCTTGCATCGCGCCTTCAGCGGTCTGGGCGATGGAGATACCGTCGTTGGCGTTTTTCACGGCAACGTTCAGGCCGCTGATCTGGCTGGTCAGACGGTTGGAAATTTGCAGGCCAGCGGCGTCGTCTTTGGCGCTGTTGATTTTCAGGCCAGAGGACAGGCGGGACATCGAGGTGCCCAGCGCGTCGGAAGCACGGTTCAGGTTCTTCTGAACGCCCAAGGAGGTGATGTTAGTGTTAACGGTCAAAGCCATGACGAATTCCTCGTTGAATGGATACAGCGGCTTCCGGCCCTGGCGACAGCCGGGTGTGGCCTAGAGAACCTTCGTAATGGTTATCGTCGGGTGCGCGGGTTGCTTGAGGGGTTTTTCGAAAAAAAAATGCTGGCATGGGGCCAGCCTCGAGAAATCAAGGGGTTAAGGGCGGTTTATTGGCGTCAGAAATTGGGTGATGGCCAGGGTTTGGCTTGGGCTTTGCGATGGGGCGCAGATCGCGCGCCGCCCGCGCGGCGCATCGCGAGCTGCGCTCGCTCCTACGTTTGTTTTTGGCCAGTAACGCCTGCGGCAAAAGCGCGCGACCACCCTGTTTGTACGCCGCAATATCGCGCCATGCGCCAAGGCGCACGCGCGCAAATCCCCCAGGAATGATTGGCCCGAAACAAACGTAGGAGCGAGCGCAGCTCGCGATGCGCCGCGCGGGCGGCGCTCGATCTCAAAGCCACCAAAAACACCAAGACAAACACACCCAGCCCCAAAAGAAAAAAAGCGCCGGGCGGTGGCCGCCGGGCGCTTTTTGGGGACTACTGGGGGATCAGTCGCGGTACAGAATGGCCGAGCCCCACGACAGGCCCACGCCAAAGCCGCTGATCGCCACACGCTTCCAGCTGCCGTCGAGCATGTGCTTCTGCAGCAGCAGCGGCACGCTGGAGGACACAGTATTACCGGTTTCCAGCATGTCCTTGACGAACTTCTCCGGGTGCTGCTCCTCGAACCGCCGGGCCACGGCATCGACAATGGCCGCACTGCCCTGGTGGATGCAGAAGGCGTCGATATCCGCCGACTTCAGGCCGCTGGCATCCAGCAACTCGTGCAGGTGCGCCGGCACCTTGATCAGGGCGAAGTTGAACACCTGGCGGCCGTTCATGAAGAACTTGCCGTCAGTGACTTTCAGGTGCTCGGCACCGGAGCCGTCCGTGCCGAAACGCGCCTGGCCCAGGTTCCATACAGCATCTTCACCCACCCAGGTTGCCGTGGCGGCATCGCCGAACAGCATGGTGGTGTTGCGGTCTTCCGGGTCGACGATCTTCGAATACGGGTCGGCCGTGATCAGCAGGCCATTCTTCAGCCCTGCTGCTTCCATGAACCCCTTGATCGCGTACAGCCCATACACGTAGCCGGAGCAGCCCAGCGACACGTCAAACGCCGCCACGCGGGTAGACAGGCCGAGCTTGCTCTGGACGATGGCGGCGGTGTGCGGCAGGCCTTCTTCATCACCGTTCTGGGTAACCACGATCAGCGCATCGATCGACTGCGGATCAAGGTCTGGATTGCTGGCGAACAGGGCCCGGGCGGCTTCTACGCACAGGTCGGAAGTTTCCTGCTCTTCGGCCTTGCGCGGCAGGAACGACGCGCCGATCTTGCCGAACATGAACTCTTCGTCCTTGCCGAACTTCGCACCCTGGACGTAGTTGTCCAGGCCAGCGGTAGGCACGTAACTCGCAATGCTTTTGATGCCAATCATTCTGGCTTCCCAATGAAAACAGCCAAAGACCACCACTCGATGAATTGAGGGCGCCAAATACCGGGGCGCGTCACCGCCAGAGGTTGAAGGCAGGGCTCACCTGCGCACCGGTAACAAAATGCTGCAACAGCTGCTGCATAGAATACAGGGAAGATGATCGTTTTGACTCATTGGTCACATTGAAATGCTACGAAAGCCTTGCTGAGGGTGCGGGGACTGGGATTTTTGCCTTAGGAAAAAGCTGGGGCCGCTTTGCGCCCCTTC